>JAJYAX010000491.1 GCA_021779275.1 Deltaproteobacteria bacterium
AATGTAACCATTGGTAAAGACAATACACTCATTTTGACTATTGACGTTGATAGTGTTGTTTCAAGAACCCGGACAGATATTGTTTCCGTTCTAAAAGAAACAAAAAAGGCCCCCGGTCCTGACAAAAAACACTCCAATCCGCTGCTTTCTTCCCTGTATGCACATGACTGGCGTCAATTCTTTTTACGCTATGAAACAGAGGTCTCCATCAAGGCCCCTGTCCAATACACATTACCAGCGTTCCCCATCATAGGCCTTCTTCCTCCCGACAAAGAAAAAAATCTGCTGCTTATTCCGGCCGAGGTAAACAGCCTCGCAGCCACGGGACAATGGAATGCAATGGTCCCCTTACTGGCTGAACTTTTAAAAAACGAAAAAGACCTGGAAAAGGGAAAAAAAATTGCGCTTACCTACGGCGAGGTTCTCTTCAGAGCGGGCAATTTCACCGGCGCCTATAAACAGTTTTACCTGCTTGAACATTCGTATCCGCTTGAACCGATAGCTGTTTTTGCAAAATTCCTTCTTGCCGGCCTGGAAGCAACATATGAAGATCCATATATCGGCGATTACAAGCTCCAGGAACTGGAATCGTCCGTGCCTGCAGACAGCCCCTTGACCCCCTATTTCATGCTGTTGAGGATTGAAACGGCGCTTGCAACCAATCAGCTGAAAAAAATGCAATCACTCCTCGCCCGGGACAATATCCCCTACCCTGAAAATATTTTACACCTTATAGAATTACGAAAAGCAGATTTCTGGTATGCCAGTAAGAGTCCCATCAAGGCCTATGTCCGTTATCAACTGCTTAACGACCCCACCCTCATTGAGGAGCATTATTATTCACTGAATGGCTACTGCGACACCTTGTATCAGCAAAAGCTCTTTCCGGAGGCCGCTCAGTGCTACCAGAAACTGGCTCACCATATTACAGATAAGGCTCAACTCGGCCTGGTTGGCTATCGAAAGGCAATGTCCGAACTTCATTTCAAACAGCAGGCTGAAATGATAACTGATTTCTCGACTCTTGCAGATGCCTTCTCCGGAATGGACGCCGGCTACAAGGCAGGTATAAAAAAGACGGATCTTCTCTTCCTGACCACGAAAAGCCGGGAAGAGGGAAGCGCCCGGGCCTACCGAATCATCGCCCAAAAAGCAACAGTTCGGGACACGGCGGAAGAAGCGGCTCTCAAGGAGGCCTTGGTTTACAGAATTACCGGGAAGAAGGAAAAATGCATCTCGCTGCTCATGACCTTCCTCCGGAATTTCAGAACCGGCAACCTGATCGAAACAGCCCAGGCTGCTCTCCTGGACATCCTGCCGGCTGAACTCCAGCGGCTCGTTGCCGAAAAGGACTATGTAAAGGCGCTGGTTCTCGCCAAACAGAACCAGGTATTCTTTGACAAAAAATGGCTGGATATCGGACTGCTCGCCGACATCGCCGTATCCTACGAAAAACTCGGTCTTTTCGATGAGGCGAGAAACACCTATCAGTATCTGATAGATTCCGGAGGAGAAAAGGCGGAAGAGGACAATCTGTTCCCTTTCATCAATGTCCTTTATCATCAAGAAAAATTTGACGCGGTTGACGTGTATGCAGCGCAATATGCACGCACGTTCCCTGCAGGCAAGGATCTTCAGGGGGTTCTCCTGCTCCGTCTGCGGGCATTGCTGGCCTCCGGTAAGATTGACCAGGCAATTTCCCTCCTGCCCTCGCCTCTCCCTGATGACCTTACGCTGCAGGATCTTGCCGCCGCCATCTATTTCCAGAAAAGTGACTATAAAAAGGTCACGGATATCCTCTCTCCGCTCTGGGACAAGCAGGTCCCCCTTAATGAAAGCTCCCGCTTGCTGCTGGCGGAAAGCCTCTATAAACAGGGCATCTACGACAAAGCTGAGATCGTCTTTTCCACCTTGAACAACGCGGCCCGGTTTCAGGACCAATCTCTGTTCAGGCTCGCAGATATGCAAATAAAAAAGGGCCAGCCGGAAAAGGCGGTAAAGCTCTATCAACAAATTGTCGACAAAGGTAAAGATCCCTTATGGCAGGACCTGGCAAGAAAAGAACTGCAGTATATGACCCTCTTAAAAAAACCATGATGCCCCTTTGCAAGGAGTCCACCCATGAAATCCATAAGCCACTTTGACCCCAGTATGAATCTTCTCAGCAAGGTGCTGGACCTGCGTGCCGCCAACGAGAAGATCATCAGCTCAAATATCGCCAATGCGGAGACCCCGGGATATGCCCCGGCCCGTTTCGAGTTTGAGAAAGAGCTTCGGCAGGCAGTCAATCAGAATGGTTTTTCTCTCACAACCTCAAATCCTTCGCATCTTCCGTCAGGAAACAATAGCCTCGATTCCGTCTCCGGCAGATTGACCACGCGTCCGGACAAAACAGGCATTGGCGACAAAAACGGAGTCAATGTGGACGAGGAGATGATCTCTCTGTCAAAAAACGAAATCATGTATGAGACTGCGGCTCAGATCCTCAAAAAGAAGATGACCCTTTTGGGATAT
>JAJYAX010000492.1 GCA_021779275.1 Deltaproteobacteria bacterium
GATTGGCAGACTTGACGGTGTGCAAGTCCGGCCACAATCGAACCAGAAAAATCGAAGGATACTTTGCCTCGAATTACCATTTTCATAGTGAAGAAGTAAAGGGTATTCCTGGAGATGTACACCAACTTTGATGTTATTCCATTTCTCAATCAAGTTCTATCGGTTCTGCTCATATCTTGTTTGAGAAATGAAAAACACCCTGCCCAACCGAATTTGTTTGCTATCGCGATGACCGCCGTCCTTTCTTCTTTTGGGGCTTGGCTTCATTACAGACGAGCTGGCGGTGCTTGTATTCGGAGCCGTTCAGAGACTCCATGGCCTTATGACCTTCCGAACGTGTTGACATTTCAACAAAAGCAAATCCTCTGGATCTTCCGGAAAACTGATCTATGACAAGGTTTGTGTTGACAACCTCTCCATAACCGCTGAAAAGCGTGTTGATATCAGTCGATGTTATGTCATGCGGTAAATTGCCAATAAATAATTTCATACTGTTCCTCCCTCAGTAAGAGATCAGCATTAAATTTATTCGGCAGCAGAGGAATGCAAAAAATGCAGGAGTGACGAAAAGAAAAGATGCTTAATCTTTGATTTGTAGGTTAACTTGGTACACTATGCCATTTTTATCTTTAATGCAATATAATAACTCTAACTCAAAAAATAACAGCCTGCTTATTTCTCCAGGAACGATTCGCCTGGACAGGAGCAGCTGAGCTTAAGTTTTATCGAGAAAGCGGAAATGATTGCCACTCTCGGCTGATTGTGTTAGGGAGCAGTGCGTGATCTCACATTTTTCCGGTCGAGAGCTGATTTTTAAAAAATTCTCTTGAGGGCCAGAAGGACAGATTAGAATGGAGCGAAGGTTTCATGTTGTCTTTACAGGACGGTTGCATTCGGGGTTCAAGCATGCCGAAACCGTTGAAAAGATGGTTGCGCTGTTCCAGCTGGATAGGGAGAAGGTTACCAAACTCCTGTTTTCCGGCCGGCCGACCATAATGAAAAAGGACCTTACCCGGGAACAGGCGCGAAAATATTATCATCACCTGGAAAGGATCGGCCTGCAGATAACCGTCATTGAGGCCGAACCATCCCCTCCTCAGGCCTCGACCACTTGCTCTTTACCGCCATCTCCCGCCCCGGCTCCGGCCTGCGAAGAAGTCGAAACCGTTGCAACACCGACGGAGGCACTGAAATCGTCGCCGCCTCCGGAAAATCCGGTCCCTTCACCTGTAGAAGTAAAAGGGCAGGGCGGCACTCCTCCGCCCTTTAGAGTGGAATACTCCCATGGGTGGTTATGGATCAAGGAGGCCTTCGGGATGTTTTTTCAGCAGCCTCTGACGTGGATGGCGATGGTGCTCCTGATGTTGGCGATTATCGTCATTCCCCCTCTCCTCTATCCCGCTTTCGGCGGCCTGCTGAGTATTGTTTTAGCCCAGATATTTCAAGGGGGTCTGATGTTCGGAGCCCAACGGCAGAAGGAGGATGGGAAGCTTCAAATTAGCCATCTTTTCTACGGCTTTCGTCATAATGTCGCCCAGCTGCTGCTTGGGAGTTTTTTTTATCTCTTCGTCCTGACAGCCCAGGCTGCAATCGCCTTCCTCTGTATCGGCAAGATACTGTCGGCGGGGGCGGCCCCAACCACCCCTGAAGCGATTAATAATTTATTCAGGAGCTTCCCCATTTACCTGTCCGGTCTGTTGATTGTCCTGGCGCTCTCGATCCCGTTGATGATGGGATATTGGTTTACTCCCTGCCTGACGACTCTTGACGACCTGACGGCATTCGTCAGCTTCCGGTTGAGTTTCAAAGCCTTCCGGATTAACAGTGTGGCTTTTTTTATCTATGCCCTGACCTTTCTGCTTTTGGGAATGCTCTTTCTCTTCCTGTTTGGAGCCCTGGCCGCTTTCTTTTCATTCTTGCTCGGATCCGATCATTTTTTCCTCCTCATGATCATGCCGATGCTGGGCATGATCATGCTGGGCATTCCGCTGACGGCCATCGTCCCGCTTTCAATCTATACCGCTTACAGGGATATTTTTCATGGACGGGAACAGGAGACTGTCAAGAAATAACTCCCTCTTCAATTCCCTGATTTCAACAGGAGCAGCGGGATGGTGATTTTATGTTTCAGGCTCGCGGAGACGCTGCCGAACAGGATATCACCGATAAAGGTATGTCCATGCGTCGCCATGGCCACCAGGTCATACCCGCCGTTTTCAATCTCGCTCAGGATTTCCTCCTCCGGTTCCCCGTTTCTGATGATTGACGAGGCATGGATTCCTTTGGCTCGCAAGGAGGAAATGTAATCTTCCAGGGCAAGGGCTGCCTTTTCACTCAGGACCCGGTCTTGGTCGAGGGTGTGGGCATGCACCACATGCAGGAGGACAACCCGGGCTGTATTCTGCAGCGCCAGGGCGGAAACATGCTCGACGATTGGACCATCTACCTCAGAACAGTCTATGGTTGTCAGAATATTTTTGTATATCTGCATGTTATGTTCCCCCGGTGATTGT
>JAJYAX010000017.1 GCA_021779275.1 Deltaproteobacteria bacterium
TATCGAGAGCAGCTTTCCCCTGGGTTATCAAGGGGAGGATTGTAATATCCGAAACGAAGGAAGGAGAATTGGTCTTTTAATTTCTGCAACCATGTGCGCATGCCAAGACATTTCTCCTTCGTCGGATGACGCAAGGTCGTGAGGTACCATTCGGGATCCATATTCAGATTCCGGAGTTGGATCAGATCGGGCCTGCATGTGGTCAGCAACTCGGTGAGGGCCGTATATTCATTTTCCGAGTCGGTTACTCCGGGGAGGATGAAATAGTTGAGCGAGACAAACTTGCCGCTGCCTTTCATGACCTTGATGGATTCCAGGACATCGGCAAAAACATAATTAACCGGTTGGTAATACCGCGTATAATACTGCGGTTGAGCCGAATTGAGGCTGACCCGCAGGCTGTCAAGTCCCGCATGCGCCAGCCGTGCTACTGCCTCCGGCAGGCTGGAGTTGGAGTTCAGGTTGATGGTCCCTCTGCTGGTTTTCTTCCGGATCTTTCGAATTGCTTTTTCAATGGTTTCCGCTTGCAGCAGCGGTTCTCCTTCACATCCCTGGCCGAAGCTGACGATGGCTCTTTCGGCCTTCTCCAGGTGGGGTACGGCTATCTCTTCGATCTCGCCCGGGGTGGGAACAAAGCCGATACGATCCTGAGTGGACCGGCAGCATCCGGAGGTCTGCAGAGAGATGCAGCCCACGCAACGGGCGTTACAGGAGGGTGATGTGGGGATCGGGGCCTCCCAGCGGCCCAGAAAGTAATTGCGCGCCGCCGGACAGCCGTAGGTCAAACAGCACTTTCCCAGATGTTGGATTAACCGGTTGCTCTTGAATCCGGCCAGCTTTTTCTTGGTTTCTCTGGTAATGAAGGCCTGTTTGAACTGAGAAAAGTCCTGCCTCCTGTCGATGTCACTGCGGAAGGCGGCCACCCAGAAACGGTCTCTATGCCAGCCGACAGCAGTATAGGCGAAGAGCGGCAGCACCGGGGCGTTTTTACCGGATGTCTGGTAGGCAGTGCTGAGGATGGCGGTATGGGCAGGGGCCATGAAGGCGGCGACGGCCTGGACCGTTTCTCCCGGCGCATACGGGTGGTCTCGCACCACCAGCGGCTCTCGACTGCCCGGGTCGCAACCAATCGGAAGCCGGTCGGGCAGGACAAAAAGCTCACTGCCTTCCGGAAGAGGGATGAGGTCTTGTAATTCTGGCTGAAGGAATCGACCATTGCTCCTGCCGGCCATGGTCAATGAGGAAAAATCAGAAATATTCCCGTCCCTGTCTGCAACGACTAGCGATGGGATTGTCTCGGGATGAAGCACTATGGTCTGAGTATCTTCAGGATGGAATCAACGGCGCGGTAGATGTCCAGATCTTCACCAAAAATATCCTGAACATCCGAATGGTTGATTAAGTCCTCGATAATGAACTGTGTAAAGTAAAGGCTGATGACATTCGGGTCCGGCACCAGGGTGCGGATCGGCGCCAGCTTCATCTGCAGTTCGAATTCTTCCAAAAATCCAATCTTCTTCAACTGGTTTTCAAAGGTCTCCTGGATGTTCGTTATTGACGTGGTCTCGAGAATTTCCCGGTCAAGGAGACGTTGTACCAGCTTGACGGACAAGGACTCGGCGTTCTCTTTGGCATGAGTGAACATCTGTTTCCGCTCCTGTTCGCGCTTGCGGTCAATGGCTCGAATGGTTTTATCGGTAGTGCGGTTTGGGCTGATGTGTATTTTGGCCATGAAAATCTCCATATAATCCCCATTGTTCCGCAGAAAGGAAAATGGGTTGAAACATCTCGTTAGTGAAGTGGGACTGCTAATTGATTCCCGGTATCTTATACTGAAATATCAAGAATCACTACTGTAAAGTTGGGCGAAGGACTGCATTTTGGTTTTTATCTCCGCCGGAAGCTGCAGGTCGTATTTTTTCAGATATTCGGCGGCCATCCTGTGGGTGTTGAATATGGGGATATTTCTGCAAAGATTCATAATGCCTTTATCCAGAAAGGCCGAGTGCGTCCGGTCACGATAAAAATCCTCCAGCACGGAAGGGAGCAGATTATAAAAGGAGTTCGAGTCTTCCTTGTAGAGAAGTTCCTCTCTTGATTCGCTGAGATTTTCGATGCTTACATTTCCTTCATGGCCGAACTTCCAGCCGGTTTCCCCATTATGATGCCCTTCGGCCCACCAGCCGTCCATGATGGAAATGTTCGGGACACCGTTCATTGCGGCCTTCATGCCGCTTGTCCCTGAGGCCTCCAACGGCCGTTTAGGGCTGTTGAGCCAGGCATGTACGCCGGCGACCAGCATCTTGGCAATCGCCATGTCGTAGTTAGGGATAAAGATGAGGTTGGCCAGTCCTTTGCTTTTTTTATGCAGCTCTTCCTGGTGCCCGAGGATAAGTCTGATAACGGTTTTGCCCGGTTCGTCGGCCGGATGCGCCTTGCCGGCAAAGAAAAAATTGACCGGCCAGTTGTTCGATACGAAAATATCAGCCAATTTGTCAATGTCATGAAAAATTAAATCGGCACGCTTGTATGTTGAAAAACGTCTGGCAAACCCGATGGTGAAAATATCCGGATTGAGTTTCGTGATATGATCAATAAGAGAAGAATAATAATTGGGCGGGTCTATCCAGGTCTGGGTCATCTGGGATCGATGTTGCCGGAGCATGGTGTTGACAAAATCGAAAAGGATGTGGGTATCCTTCCTCCAGGCATCCAGGAGGGCTGAACGAAACTCCTGGTTGTTTTTCAGCTGCGCGACGGTCTTGAAGACTCCGGGATCCTGCCGCCATCCCTGCAGTTCCGGAATTGTATCGAAGACAGCTGCACGGGCATCGCTGATCCAGGTTAGATGATGCACCCCATTGGTGATTGCGGTAATTTTATCTGCGAATTGCGGGAATTGTTTATGGGTAACATCTCGATGCAATCGGCTGACGCTGTTGGCCGAACGGTTCACCTGCATGGCAAAATTGGTAAAGTTGTAGGTGTGCGGATTATCATCGTCCCTGGCAAGCAGGTCCAGGATGCGTTGACATGATTTGTGGCTGATGCCCGCATAGAGGGACTTGTCAAAACGATCATGGCCTGCCTTGACCGGGGTGTGGATGGTATAGACGATCCGTTGGGCCACTGTAGACGCCGCCGTCAGGATCTGGGCGTTGGTTGCGCATGCAAGGTCGTTGGCTTTGAGGGTCCTGTAGAGTTCTTCCGCAATCAGCTGCATGGCCACAACGACGCCATGCTGTTCGTTCAGGTGAAAGGTCCTGGATGTAATACCCAGGGCCTGCAGGACCGGAAGGATGCCGGTGCCGAGCATCCGGCGTTGCAGGGCCTTGACCATCGAGGACTCGGAGTCGTAGAGTTGCTTGGCTGCGTTTCTGATCAAGGCCGGGGTCTCGGGGAGAAAAAAATCGAGGAGGAGTTCGGGGATAAAAAAATCAAGCGCTTCACTTACCTCGATCTTCATCCACACCTGGGCGGTGGCTACAGTCTCCTGGTCGTATTCATTGAGAAAGGGGACCTCAATATGGAGCGGTTTCTCCGGCTGTTGAGGATCCCGGAGGAGATAAAGGCCCGGGGTGTCTTCCGGGTTCCAGTCGACTCTCTGCGAAAGTTGTCCGAGTTGAGAGTCGACAATCTGGGAAAAATATCCATGCCGATAGAGAAGACTGACAGCAACTACGGGTAGGTGACAGTCGGCAAAACTCTTTAATGTATCACCGGCCAGGATTCCCAGGCCTCCGCTGTAATTGGGAATTTTTCCCGGACCGTAAAAGATTTTTTTCAGGAAACCCTGGATGTTGCTCTGTGATGATTCCGTCACCTGAAGATCGCGCAATTTTTTTGCGAGCGGGCTATACACATCGGGATCCGCACCGATCTCCATCGAGATATAGGCCACTGAATTGCCTTCCTTTTCTGTAAGATTTCTCCAGACAAGATCCTGGACCTCTTGAGAGATTCCAAAAAAATTGCCGAAGTCACTACTGGAGAGCATTTGAGAGAGGGATGTCTCTAAGGGCATGGTTGCATCGCGTTGCATTGTGATATCTTGAGAGGCTGAAGTTTAATCTTTTGATAAAAAGAGCAGTCCATTTCCAGGCAGAGGGCCAATTCTTGTATCGGATAGTATATAATATGTCAATGAAGCCCTTTGTGTATACCTCATTTTTGTATTGACTGTCTTGCCTGAAAGAAATAACATTCAATTTCAAACAATTTTCCTTTTTTCTTTTAGTTTTTTTGGTTATATAGTCTTACCTAGAGACATGAAGGTGCTCATGGCGAAAGCGATAGGGATGATGGGTATCATTCCAGCTTTTTTTTTTTAATTGTACATAATGAAGAATAGGAGGTTTTTGCAATGGTTATCAAAAAACAGGCATTTTTGGTGGCCCTCATGGGGCTTTCACTCTTGGCATTCTCCGGTTGTGCTACCGAAAGTAGCGACACTGGTATGAAAAACAGCACAGCCATGGGACCGTCAGAGTCATTGGATTCCAAACCTCTTGGGGTTATGGAAGGCCGTACTTCTCCCGGCATGGTTCCGCTCTATTTTGATTTTGACAAATCAAATGTCCGGAAAGATCAGGTTGCCGGTATGCAGACAAATGCAGCTTTCATAAAGAAAAATGCTGGCATGGAGATCCGGATCGAAGGCAACTGTGATCCTCGCGGCACCAATGAGTACAACATGGCTCTCGGAGAGCGTCGTGCTCTCGCTGCTAAAAAATATCTGGTTAATTTGGGTATTAAAAAGGCAAGCCTCACAACCATCAGCTATGGCGAAGAGCGTATTCTGGTGCAGGGTGACGATGAAGCTGCATATGCCCAGAATAGACGTGATGATTTTGTTATCGCAAAATAATATTTCTTGATTGCCGAACAACGGGCATCTTTGAACTGTTTCTAATGAGTGGGAGAACATGATGGTTGGTAAGAGAATAATGCTGCTTGGTGTGCTCTGCTTCTGCATGAGCCTGTGGCTTTTTCAGGCTGGTGCCGCCAAGGCTGCGGAGACCAAGATTGGTGTTATGAATGGCCAGAAAGTCATCTGGACTTGTGCCGCTGGTGCAAAAGCCAAGGTCAAGCTTGAAGAAAAGATGAAAGGCTTGCAGGAAAAGTTCAAGGCAGAAGAACAAGCTCTGGTTGACCTCCAAAATGAGATCGAGAAGAAGAGTTCAGCCTGGAGCAAGGAAAAGAAAGACCAGAAGGTCCAGGATTTCAATAAAAAGCGACGAGATCTGCAGACCAAGCAGGAAGAAGCCCGTACGGAAATGAACCAGCTGAAAGAAAGTGAGCTTGGTCCTATCATCAAGGCCATTCAAACTGAGCTGGAAAAATTCGGTAAAGAGCATGGGTATACTGTTATTCTTGACTCCACTACTGGTGCAGTTCCTTATTTTGATCAGGAAGCTGTTGAGGTAAGTGAAGCCCTTATTAAAGAATTGGATAAGAGTATGGCCAAGAAATAGTCTCCGTTTTTTTTAAGAACGGGTGATTGTTTTTGTTACACCGAAGAAAAACGATGCAGGGGGCGGATGCCTTCAGCATCGTTTTTCTTTTTTAAAGATATCCGGTTTTGCCGGTGGCTCACGCCGGTTAAAGCCTTGCGCGTAGTTACGAGGAAAAGATGCCCATTAAGAGTATGACAGGTTTCGGCCGCAGTGAGATTCAGGCGGGGAACAGGGTCTGGACGACCGAATTGCGATGTGTCAATAATCGTTTCCTGGAATTGAAGATCAAACTTCCCAAAGGATATTGCGTTCTGGAGGACAGGATCCGGAAATTGGTGGCCACATATCTGCAGCGGGGCAGGGTCGATCTTATGATCAACGTCAGTGGAGATTTCTCCGATCTGATGCAGGTCAATGTGAATATCGAACTAGCCAGGACCTATAAGAACGCCCTGGTTCAGTTGGGGCGGGAACTTTCGATCAAGGGGGATGCCGATCTTATGTTTTTGGCATCGCTTCCCGACGTTCTGGCCAGGGAGCAGAAAAATGAGGATCTGGAGAGTGTCTGGATGCTCCTTTCCCGCTCAGTTGAAGAAGCCATTGTCCACTGCGAGACCATGCGGCGGCAGGAGGGAAGCACCCTGCTTGTCGATCTGGAGGGAAGGCTGGACATTTTTTCCAAGGTCTTGGAACAGGTGGCGGATGCTGTACCCGAACTTCTGGTGCAAAGGAAGTCTCTGCTGCAGGAACGTCTGGAAAAACTCCTGGGAAACGTGCAGATCGATCCGATGCGCCTCGCTCAAGAAGTGGTTATTCTTGCTGATAAAACCGATGTCACCGAAGAGATTGTCCGGTTGCGCAGCCATATACAGCAGTTTCGTTCTTCTCTTGTGGAGGATGGGGCTGTGGGCAGAAGGCTGGATTTCCTGGTTCAGGAATTCTTACGGGAGGTGAACACCCTGGCGTCGAAGATCAGCGATGCTCCCCTCGCCCATCTGGCCGTGGAACTGAAAGCAGAGCTTGAAAAAATGCGGGAACAGATTCAGAATATTGAATAGGAAGGTACTTATAGCCCCTTGAGGGTGGAAGGTACGTAACCTTTACGGGTTTTGAGATATGCAACTGCTGAATGTCGGGTTTGGAAATACCGTGAGCGTCCATCGGATTGTGGCCGTGATCAATACAGGATCGTCACCGGCGCGGAAATTGAAAGAGTTGGCAAAGACCAACGGCAAGCTCATTGATGTCACCGAAGGGCGGCGGACGCGATCAATCCTGGTGATGGATTCGGACCATGTTATCCTGTCATCCATTCAGCCCGATACCATCAGCCAGCGAATGCTGGCCCTGCAGACGGATACTCATCTTGCCGACTACGCGGCCCTGTTGAAAAAGGGCGGAGAGATAGCAATATGAAGGATGGACGGCTTTTTATCATCTCAGCCCCCTCCGGGGCGGGGAAGACCACCCTGCTGAAGAAGGTAATGCCTCGTCTGGAGCGGATCGTCTTTTCTGTTTCGCATACCACCAGGGCTCCTCGTCCGGGGGAAAGAGAAGGGATTGATTATTACTTTATCAGCAGGACTGTCTTTGAGGAGATGCGCGACCGGGGGGCCTTTCTGGAATGGGCCGAGGTCCATGATAAATTTTACGGCACCAGCAGGCAGGAAGTCTTTGCCCGGCTTGAGTCCGGTATCGATGTAGTCCTCGATATTGATGTTCAGGGTGCTGCCATTATACGAGAATCCGGATCCGTTGACGCCGCCTCCATCTTTATCTCCCCTCCGAGTCTGGCCGAGCTGGAGAGACGTCTGCGGGGTCGCGCCCAGGACAGCGAAGAGACCATCCGGATACGGATGAAAAATGCCGGGAAAGAGATGCAGGCCATCGGAAACTATCAGTATCTGATCGTCAATGAGCATCTGGAGGAGGCGGCCAAGGTCCTGGCGGCCATTATCCTGGCGGAGCGGGCCCGGATGCGCAGGCTGCCGTCAGGGCTGCCGGTCCCGCAAGGAGCCGATTGATCATGCAGAAAGCTGAAAATCAGCAGAGAACGGAACGCCGGATCCGGTTGACGGATGATCTCCTCTGGGGGGTGCATCCCGTGGCTGAGGCCCTGGAGAACGAGGCTGAGCGGCTCACCGAGATTATCCTGCAAAAGGAAAAGAAAGGCGGGAAATGGGAGAAGATCATCGAGCTGGCGCGAACCAGAGGCGTCAAACTCTCCTTTGTCTCTTCCCTGCGTCTGACCGGACCGGAGAGCGCCCAGGTGCGGCATCAGGGAATTGTCGCCCGGACCTGTCAGACCTCGCTGCTGCCCTTTGCGGATCTCCTGGAGAGGTTCGCCGACCGTGTCAAAAAGGGAGAGCACCCGCGTCTCATTGCCTGTGATTCCCTGCAGGATCCCCATAATCTGGGGGCGATTATCCGCTCCGCCCATGCCTCCGGATGCAGCGGCGTGGTCCTGACCCGCGAACGATCAGCGCCGCTCAGCGGCACGGCGGCCAAGGCCTCGGCCGGGGCCGTCTCGCATATCGATATCTGCCAGGTCACAAATCTGACCGAATCCTTGAAGCAGCTGAAAGAGGCGGGCGCCTGGATATTCGGAGCGGTAAAGGATGCTGAGGCGCAGTCGATCTTCGCGACCGATTTTGATCTGCCGGCCTGTATTGTCGTAGGCGGGGAGGGACAGGGGATCCGGCCGCTGGTCCGGAAACAGTGCGATATCCTGATCTCGATCCCGATGCTCGGGACCCTGGATTCCCTGAACAGCTCGGTTGCCGCCGGGATCATCCTGTTTGAGATACTGCGGCAGACCACCTGCGGCAAGGAGTGAAGAGGACTCTTCCGGCAGGAGATACCTGCCGGAAATCAGAGCCGGTCGCTATTTCTGTTTTTCAGCCAGCTTCTTTTTCAGCAACTCACCCAGGCTGCCGATGTCCTTGGGCTGTTTAGATTCCTTGCGGCCGGCCTGGAATTCCTTAAACTCCTTGCGCTCGACCTCTTCTTTTTCCTCTGGGGCCTCATAATCAGCAGGGATGAGGCTGACCTTGCGCTTGTCGTTGTCAATGCTCTCAATGGTCACATCGATATCCTGACCCGCCTCCATGACCTCGCGGGGATGATTGATACGTCTGCCGCCGCCCAGTTTGGAGATATGGATCAGGCCGTCGATACCGGGGGCGAGCGTCACAAAGGCGCCGAACTGGGCCAGACGGACAACCTTGCCGGGATGGGTGGAGCCCACCGGAAATTCGGTTGCGACCCTCTCCCATGGATCATCCAGGGTGTCCTTGTAGCTCAGTGAGATCCGGTCCTTTTGCCAGTCCAGGCTCTTGATGACCGCCTGCACCTCCTGTCCGATGGTGAAGTACTCTTTGATGTCGTCCACCCGGCTCCAGCCGATCTCGGAGATCGGTATCAGCCCCTCTATGCCGCCGATATCGACAAAGGCGCCGAAATCACGGATGGAGGTGACCGTTCCCTTGACTGTCATGCCTTCGGCCAGGGTCTGCTGCAGGGCCTCTTTCTGTCTTTCCCGTTCTTCTTCCAGAAGGGCTCTGGCCGAGACGACAATGTTCCGGCCGTTTTCTTCGTAACGGGTTATCTTGAAGGGCATATGGGTCTCCAGATATTCACCGCCGGCATCCTCGACCCGCCGCAAGCCCATCTGGGAATAGGGGCAGAAGGCCCTGATATTGCCGCCGAGGGTGATCTCGAAGCCGCCTTTGATCTCCGCCTTGACCACGCCGTCCACCGGGATACCGCTGCGCCAGGCCTCCTCCAGATGGGCGCTGCCGGAACCGGCGCCGATCCGGGTGGTGAAGATCTGTTCGGAGGACTTGGCGGCAATAAAATATACCTCGACCTTGTCGCCGATGGCAGCCGTCAGATTGCCGTCGCTGTCCTTGAGTTCGGAGGCATTCATGATCCCTTCACTCTTGGCGCCCGTGTCCAGAAAAATGGATTCGCCGCTGATGCCGACGATGGTGGCGGTTATTCTCTCTCCGCGATTCAGGCGGCGGAGGGTCTTTTTTGTGTCTTCATTGAAGAGATCTGCAAAACTCTCGGTATTCTTTTCCATGGTCGTTCCTTCATTGATTGTAACTGCTCAGCTGAAAGCTGAAGACGTTGTGATGGCGATCACTGATGAATGATTTCGGTTCCTTCCGGCGGAGTAAACGAGAACAGGGATTTCAGAACCTGCGCCTTTTCATCAACCAGACTGTCCACCTTGATATTGCTGAAGTTCAGGATGGTGACCGTGTCGAAGGAGTCGCGGATCTCCATACGTTGAATCAGCGAGTCGGCGGTAACCCAGACATGGATAGTGCTGACCTGGGATCGTGGCTTATTCGGGATGAGCTGGATAATCTTGAAAGATGATTTGTCGGTGTCCGTCATCCCGACCTCGGGATCGGGCGGCAGGATCCGGAAATCATTTTCCAGGTTCCCGGCCCCGGAAAAAAACGAATAGGTGATGTCCTGCTGCAGGGAGTCTGCGGGGGTTATGATCATCTGCTTCAGCTTGGCAAAATACATGGACAGGGTGGTGCCGTCGCTGAGGATGACCTGTTTATCCGGCTCATTGTAATTCCACAGCATTTTCGAGGTCTTGCCCGTCTTCAAAAAATAAGCCTGGCCGCTGCCGCTGCCTCCCCGACCGGTGAGCTGGCCGCTGGTCTGCTGGGTGAAGTCGAAGGTAAGACTCCTGATCCGGTTGTAGTTTGCCTGCAGCCGCGCCCCGATATCGGCGGGGCTCTCCTCGCCGCCATGGGCGATGCCGGAGAACCCGGCCAGGAAAATGACAAGAAGGGCGGATAGGGCAAGGTGGACAAATATCTTTGGGCTCTGGTGGCAGGTAATCATACGTGGTGTAACTCCATGGGGCGGCCGAAGATTCGTGCCGCAACGTGTTGGGCGGAGTCCGTCAGGTCGGAGACATAGTAGGTATGTTCGACTGATTGCTCATCGCTTTTTTGTACGAGATCAGGATGTTCCTGCAGCATTTTCTGCAGATGCCGGGCCGCCTCCACCGAAGAATCGATGAGGTGGACATGCCGGCCTATCCGGGCCTGAATCACCTCACTCAGGAGCGGGTAGTGGGTGCAGCCGAGGACCAGGGTGTCGATCTGATTGTTCTGCAGGGGGTGGAGATACCTACGGACAATCATCTTGGTCTCCCGTTTGCTGACCCATCCCTCTTCAACCAGCGGAACGAGGAGAGGG
>JAJYAX010000493.1 GCA_021779275.1 Deltaproteobacteria bacterium
TGATCAGGGCAGGATAGAATGCCGTCGTGGAGAGGGACCGGGCCCACACGCCTATTTCAATGTCTTTTTGATCCATTACCTGTTGAGGGTACCGGCAACCGGGCCTGCCTTTGAATGGATCTCGGAAAAGGATATCCCCGGCGGCGCCACATTTTTCCGTGGTCCGCACGAGATACCGACGCGGGAGGTAGCCGACCGGTTTGGAAACGCCGTCGACATCTTCCGGAAGAGATGTGAACAGCTGGGCGGGCAAGCCTTGCCCATGGCCGATGCCGCCGCTTCTTTTTTGATCACCCCACAGACGCCGGTGGCAGTCCTCTACTGGCAGGGCGACGAGGACTTCCCGCCGGAGGCGAAGATCCTCTATGACCGGTCCCTGGCCGGATATCTGGCTCTGGATGCGATTTATGCTCTGGCGGTGGATATCTGTTCTCGCTTGGCCGGCTGATAAGAAAAACCCAGGCATTCTGCCGCAGCGGCCCCTTCTCCACGAGGGCGGTTTGTCTTTGATTACAGGCCTGTCGCGTCCGTGCAGGCATAATGCACTCACCCGAAATACTCTAAAAGGAGACATCATGAAAGAGACCTTACAACCCGGCATCGAGCATGAATTCACATACCGTGTCCCTGCGTCAAAGACCGTTCCGGCCCTCTATCCGGAGGCTGAGGAATTTCAGGTGATGCCCAATGTCTTTGCCACCGGGTTTCTGGTCGGATTCATTGAATGGGTCTGCATTCAGGCTCTCCTGCCCCACCTTGACTGGCCTGCCGAACAGACCGTCGGAACTCAGGTCAATATCAGCCATATGGCCGCCACCCCTCCCGGCATGGAGGTCGTAGCCAAAGTGAAAGTAGTCGAGGTGAAAGGCAAGCAACTGTTCTTCGAGGTAGAGGCCCATGACCAGGCGGGGATCATCTGCAAGGGGACCCACGAGCGTTTTGTGATCAACGCCGAAAAATTCAACCAGAAGCTGAACCTGAAGGTGCAGTCGATGCAGGGGTAAAGGATTGCCCAAGGCTGAACGGCAACGGTTGCCGGCTAACTGAGCTGAAATTTTTAAAACCGCGAGGATCAATAGCGAACTATTGTTGCCGAATTTGTTGCGAAATTCATGTGTTACTCATCGAAAGAGACGTCTGTGGAAATGAATAAACCTGAGCGGAAGGGATTTCCCCTAAAGACGATCCTGAGTTTTTTAGGACCTGGCTTTCTGGTCACTGTCGGGTTTATTGATCCCGGCAACTGGGCGACCAATATCGAAGGTGGATCGAAATTCGGCTATGATCTCCTGTGGGTGATCACCCTGAGTACGGTCATGCTGATCCTGATCCAGCACATGGCCGCCAAACTGGGGATCGCCACCGGAAAATCTCTGGCGGTCAATATCCGTGAGCGCTTTTCCGGGCCGGTCACATTCCTTCTCGGTTCGACCATCATTATCGCCTGCGCCGCGACCGATGCGGCCGAGCTGGTAGGCGGCGCGATCGGTTTCAAACTGCTCCTTGGAACCCCCTTGTGGCTGGGCGCCCTGATTACCGTACTCTGCGAAATCTTCCTGATAATCAGTCAGAGGTACCATCGGCTTGAGGCGATCATTATCGGCTTTCTCGGAATCATTGGTATATGTTATATCGTCGAGATCATAATAGTAAAACCTGACTGGGCAGTCCTGGCGCCGTCGTTTATAATCCCGAAGGTGGACAGCGGCAGCATTTACATAGCCATGGCCATCCTCGGCGCGGTGGTCATGCCCCATAATATCTTTCTGCATTCCAATGTGATCCACAGCCGAAAATGGGGGGGCTCGGAGACGGAGAAAAAAAGCCTGCTCAACTATGAGAAGATCGATACGACGATTGCCATGGTGATGGGCTGGGTTGTAAACTCAGCGATGATCATCGTTGCGGCGGCTGTCTTTGCCCGTCACGGCGTCATGGTGGACAGTATCGAACAGGCCTCGGAGACCTTGAAGCCCATAGCCGGACCTCTTGCCGGCCTGCTCTTCGCAGTGGCTCTTGTTTTCGCGGGCGTCGGTTCTTCGGTCACTTCTTCCATGGCCGAGGCAAATGTCATCACCGGTTTTCTCGGTAAACCGGAAGACCCGCGCACCCTGCTCTATAAAATCTCCGTTTTCATCACCGCAATCCCATCATTTGTGATTATTCTTTCAGGACTGGACACCTTTAAGATTCTGATTTTCAGCCAGGTTGTCCTCAGCATCCAGCTTCCCTTTACGCTGGTGCCGCTGCTCATCCTCTGCCGCGACCGCAGGATTATGGCAGGGTTTCGCAGTAATACCATGGAATATTGCGCCGCGATTGTGGTCTCGGCAATTGTCATCACCTTAAACATCTACCTGCTCTATTCGACAATCACCGGAGGAGCATAACATGCAGATATACAAAAATATTCTGACAACCATAGACTGTTCTGAGGTAGATGGTCCAATCGTCGAGCATGTTTCCGCCCTGGCGCTGCAGAATACAGCCCGGGTTGTCCTCCTGCATGTG
>JAJYAX010000494.1 GCA_021779275.1 Deltaproteobacteria bacterium
CATCTGTGGTGATCGAGATTAAAATATTTTTCAATGATAAGATCAGAGAGTATAACGACATCGAGTTCCCGCAGACAGTCCTCTTTCTCGGCGATATCAGCAATCGCTTCCGGTTTCATTTTCAGGAGAAAGCATCTGTCTTCACCGGGATGATAGGCCCCGAAGGTCGTGGTCCTCTCCGGGGATATCTGTTCACTCTCCGCCATCCGGGCCAGGACCTCACCAATCAAGACCTCGCGGCTGCCGTCCTTGATCTCTTCCAGATCGAACCCCCGGCCCAGCCGCCGGGTCAACTCAGCCACTCCCATCTCCCCCGGCCAGTTCAGGAGCCTGTGGGTCGGCAGAACCGACAGGCCGGGGTCTTCCATGGGACAGAGATACATCATGATATGGTTGGCCGGGCTGTTTTTGGAGAGTCCCCCCTTGAGCGCATGCATCCGCTTTCTATAGGCCAGAGCAGTGGTATACCTGTGATGTCCGTCTGCAATATAGAGCGATTTATCCAGGAAGAGATGCTGGATCTTCCTGATGATCTCAGTGTCGGTCACCTGCCTGAGGCTGTGCACACAGCCGTCGGCATCGGTCACGGTGCCAACGGGCCTGCCATGCCCCTGTTCCAGAAGACCGATCACCGTGTTTTCCTTGTCGGAGAAGAGAGAAAAGACCTGGCTGAACTGGGCCTGACAATATGTGGTAAGCTTCAGGCGATCTTCAATAACCGTATCAAAGGTCCTCTCGTGGGGTTTGACGATCCTCTCGGAGAATTCCGCCAGACCGACAAGACAGACAAGTCCTTTGCGGACACGTCTTTTGCCGGAGGGGGGGTGAAGATATTCAACTTCGTAGAGATAGAGGGAATCTTCATTATCCCGGATGAGTATTCCTTCCTTGAGCCATTGCTGAAAAAGAGCGGCAGCCTCAATGTAACGGGCGTCACCTCCCTCCGATGGCCCCGGATTTTTCGTAATATCCAGGCGAATCATCGAATAGGGCGTCTTTGAGATAAAGAGATCCACCGAATTTTCATTGATAACATCGTATGGTGGTGTTACAACATCGTCTATCTTCCCGACAAGATCGGGATTATACCTAACCCCTTTCAGGGGTGCTATCACGGCCATGTGTTACGTCCCTCTGGAAAACATCTCTCTTAGAATTGCGCGAGCTGCAACAGACAAACCCGGCAAAAAAATGAGAAAACAGTGTGAATACTCTCGTAAATAATATCTATTGGCATTAAATTCAATACCGGCGTCAGGCAATTCGCTGTTTGTCTTACCATTTTCACAGGCATCTTTTCAAGGGATCTTGTAAAAATACAACGAATACTTACAAAAAGAGTGAGAATATCTTTTCTGGAGAAGAAACCATATGTTTGACATATCAATCAAAACTCATTTCGCTGGTGCGCATCATCTCCGTGATTATCCGGGTGACTGCGAACATCCCCATGGACACAACTGGAAGGTCGAGGTCACTGTCAGGGCCATCACTCTCGATGAACTCGGCATGGGGATAGATTTCAAGGTGTTGAAGCAGATAGTCAATAAAGTCATCGACGAGCTGGATCATCGCGACCTGAACACCTTGCCCGCCTTCCGCGACATAAATCCCTCTTCCGAACATATCGCCATGTTTCTCTTCGATAATCTCCAGACACAGCTCACCCATGACAGATACCATCTGCACAGTGTCACCGTGATGGAAACCGACAATTCCGGTCTTACCTATTATGGCCGAGACTAAATCTCTGGAGATCTCAGAGCTCTTCTATTCCATCCAGGGGGAGTCGACCTTTACAGGTCTGCCTTGTGTCTTTGTCAGGTTATCCGGATGCAACCTGCACTGTGCATACTGTGATTCACGGTATGCCTTGGAAGAACCGGGCAGGAGTATCAGACTGGATGAAATCCTCTCCTTTGTCGCGGCCTATCCTGGAGTAGTAGTTGAGATCACCGGCGGTGAACCCCTGCTTCAGCCCGCTGTCCATGACCTGATCGACAAACTTCTGGCCCACAGCAGGACCGTCCTCATTGAGACCAACGGCTCGCTGGATATTGCAAATATTCCTCTTGCAGCAACGATCATCATGGATATCAAATGTCCGGGCAGCGGCTCGGCTTCCCTTTTTCCGGCCAATATTGCAACCATCAGGCAACGGGCCGCCCTGCGGGCAGGGGCGACTGAGATCAAATTCGTCCTTTCCAGCCTTCAGGATTACGCATGGGCAAGAGAAATGGTCCTCCTTCACGACCTGTCCGCCGTCGCCCCTGTTCTTTTTTCACCGGTCAAGAGCCTGTTTCCTGTGCAAGATCTTGCCGACGCCCTGCTCCGGGACAGGCTGGCGGTCAGACTCCAGCTCCAGCTGCACACCATTATCTGGCCGGAAACCCCACGCGGAGTTTGACATTTTTCCTCATGTACAATAGATAAAAAATATTCGTCCTATGACTCCCACTCTACACTTCATACAATGGATATCCCCATGTTGACACTGGAACAGGCACG
>JAJYAX010000495.1 GCA_021779275.1 Deltaproteobacteria bacterium
CATAATGTCTGTGAATGCATCAGCGACGAGACACTCAGCCAGATGATCGATCAGGCCCTCTCCATGCCCATGGACACCACCTCCGAGATTTCCCGGGAGCTGGTGGTCCGGGACGGAGCCGGCGAGCGGATACTCAGCGCCCGCTGCACCCCCTTCCGCGGACGGACCGGCGTCAATCTCGGGACCATAACCGTCCTCCATGATATCACGGCCCTGAAAAAAATGGACCAGATGAAATCGGATTTCGTCTCCATGGTCTCCCATGAGATCCGCAGTCCGATGAACTCGCTCTTGATGCAGATCAAGATCATCCTCGACGGCCTGGCAGGTACTGTAACCGACAAGCAGCGGGAGATCCTGGAGCGGGCCTCGGGCAAGATCCTCAACCTGACGGATCTGGTCTCCGAGCTTCTTGATCTGGCCCGGATTGAGTCCGGCCTGATCACCCATGAGAAGGAGAGCGTCAATATCGGCGATCTCCTGGCCGAGCAGGTGACCTTTCACCGGGCGGGGGCTCAGGGGAAAAATATCGGCCTTCATCTCGACTCACCGGCGGTCCTTCCGGTAATCCTGGCCAACCGTCAGGGGATGGACGAGGTCTTCACCAATCTGATCACCAATGCGATCAAATATTCACCCGGGGGCGGCGACATCACCATCTCCGCTGCGGCTGAACACGGATACCTGAATGTTACGGTCCGCGACACCGGCTTCGGCATCCCGGAAGAGGACCTGGACAGGATTTTCACCCGCTTCTACCGGGTCAAGGATAAACAGACCCGCGAGATCCATGGGACGGGCCTGGGCCTGGCCATCGTGAAGAGCATCGTTGAGGCCCACCATGGCAGTATCCGGGTGCAAAGCGAGGTGGGACGCGGCACCGCCTTTACGGTCATCCTGCCGCTCGCTGAGGGCTGCTAAGGCGTCCAATCGCAATACATCTTTTCCGTATGGGCCGAATTTTTCTTCATAACCTGAAAAATTGTAGCAGTCAAAAATTCTGGTCTGTATAGTATGTGAGGTGTAAATGTGTATGCTTGGGCGGTGAAATGGAGATATCAGGCAGGCTTGTTGGATCAGGTTTGATATTGAAACAGGGCAAATCTGCCCGCCCTCCCTCAATATCATTGTATCAGGGCAAATCGACCTGATAATCAGTTAGCCATACAAAGTAAAACAAAGAGATGAAAAAATGACACCAGACATTAAAATAATTTATAAAATTTTGGTTGGATGGGCGATCAATATAGGACCTCAAAATTATAAAAACCTCTCTGAAGAATACCAACAAATAACTGGACAGTGGTATGAGCCACACGGAAGTTGGGATAAATCACTTGGTGAAATCAATGTACACCTTGCAGCTATTGGCGCACCTGCAATAACAGCATTAGTTATTTTAAAAGACAAAAACGAACCAGGAGGGAACTTCTGGGGATGTGCTGATAATGTCCCTTCTAAACCAAAAACCGATTCTGAAAGAATTTCCAAATGGATTGAAATTGTCAAAAATGTAAGAAAGTTTAGCTGGCCTGAAACACTGTCATAAAAACAATTAAATTTGGTCAACCACCGGCTCCACACGGAATCCGCTAACAACGCGGGTCCGGTGAGCCGGAGCGTTGACTCTGCAGAAAAATGTAAAAAATATAGCAAAAAAGGGAAGTTCACAGTGCGCTTATTGAAATGATAGGGAATAAACCGCCCAACCTCTGATAAGGAGGATTTCCGCTGACCATTTTTGCAAGGGACCAACAGTGGTCCTTCCGAGACCACTGCTGAAGGGTTGGAAGCTTTAGTGAAATAATTTCAGATAGTCTCCATAGCCCGAGGCGGCCAGATTATCCACCGGGATAAAGCGCAGGGCTGCGGAATTGAGGCAGTAGCGCAGGCCGGTGGGAGGCGGTCCGTCATTGAAGACGTGACCGAGATGCGAGTTGCCCAACCGGCTGCGAACCTCGGTCCTGACCGTGAAGAAGCTCCTGTCTTCGTGCTCGACGATATTTTTCTTATCGATGGGCCGGGTGAAGCTCGGCCAGCCGGTGCCGGAGTCATATTTATCGGTCGAGCTGAAGAGCGGTTCGCCGGAGACGATATCCACATAGATTCCGGGTTGTTTATTGTCCCAGTAGGCATTGTCAAAGGCCGGTTCCGTTCCCCCTTCCTGGGTTACCTTATACTGCAGCGCGGTCAGCTTCGTTTTCAGATCCACCTTCGGCTGCTCGGTCGAGAGATCGAGCTTGACGCCGTCCCAGGTCTTTTCCAGGAATTCGTCACGCCCGGAACGCGACCGGTAATAGTGGTAGCGAATCGGGTTCTTCTTGTAATAGTCCTGATGGTATTCCTCCGCCGGCCAGAACCTCGGGGCATCGAGAATGGGCGTGACCAGAGGACTCTTGAAGATGCCGCTGTCCGCCAGTTTCATCTTCGAGGCCTGGGCCAGACGTCTCTGCTCGTCGTTATAGACAAAGATTGCCGAAATATAGGCATGCCCCCGGTCAACGAAC
>JAJYAX010000496.1 GCA_021779275.1 Deltaproteobacteria bacterium
ATAGGCCTTCTGCCAGGGTTCATGCCGGGAGGAACTGAAGTCGTTCAGGGCATGATAAAAGGCCCCGACCACCAGCTCGGCGCAGTGGATATGGTCGGGCGGCAGGGTCTCCAGATAATCCACCAGATTCTCCGGTGTTACCTGCCAGCTGTCGGCAACGCTCCTGCCCTCCACCAGATAGGCCAGGGTATTGGCGCAGGCATTGGTGTTCAGGCAGCCCTGGATCTGGAAGGTGACCATCTGTATCCGGCCACCGCGCACGGACAGGTAGAGTTCGATGGTGTCGCCGCAGTCGCCGACCCGTTTGCCGTATCCATCGGGGTTTTGCAGGATTCCCAGACGGCTGGTCCGGGAGGCCATATCTATGAAACGTTCCGAATGCTGCTCCTCTCCCATGCTGCTGCTCCTGCCTAATCTGTAACACAATATACGATATTTGTATTGTACTCTCCCCGTCCAGTTGGCACTCCAAGAGAAGAGTACAGACGGTTTTTACACCACATTTTCCGCAAAGCAAAGGATGGTTTTACAGGTTCAGGGAGTTTTTTCTCCCCCGGCGCTCCGAGTGCAGGGTCTCCAGGACGTTCTGCATACGGTCCAAGGCATCGACAAGCAGCTCACGCCTGCAGCCGAAGTTGAGCCGCACGAACCCGGGGGAGCCGAAGGCCGCGCCATCTGAGAGTCCGACCCCGGCCTTCTCGAAAAATTCCGTGGGCTGACGCAGACCGGTCTCCCTGGCATCAATCCAGGCCAGATAGGTGGCCTCCACCGGTGTGCTCCGCAGTCCGGGCATGGCACCGACTCTTGCCAGCACCAGATCCCGGTTGCAGCGCAGATAGGCAAGCAGCTCCCGCCGCCAGCCCTCCCCCTGCCGGTAGGCCGCCTGGGCGGCCGCATAGCCCAGCAGGTTGACATGGGGGACGATGCCGTTCATGGCCTCTCTGAAAGTATGGCGCAGGCCGGGGTCTGAAATGACCGCAAACGAGCAGCCCAGGCCCGGGATGTTATAAGTCTTGCTGGGGGCGTTCAGTGTAATCGTGCGTCTGGCGATTGCAGGCGAGAGTGTTGCGATCGGGATGTGAGGCTTATCCTCAGCCAGCACCAGGCCTGCGTGGATCTCATCGGAGCAGATGATCAGATCATGGCGTTCGGCAAGCACGGCAAGATCATCAAGCTCCGTCCGTGACCAGACCCTGCCCGTCGGATTATGGGGATTGCAGAGCAGGAGCAGGCGTGTGTCGGGCGTTATGGCTCGCTCGAATTCATCCAGATCCATCTCCCAGCGAACGCCCTGCAGCCGCAAGGGCGCGGTGACCAGCCTTCGTCCGGAAAGGATAGGAGCGGTCATAAAGGGCGGATAGATCGGGGTAAAGGTAAACACCGACTCTCCCGGTTTTCCCACCGCCCGGCAGGCCACATTCAGCCCGCAGACCAGACCGGGGAGCCAGGTCAGCCACTGCTGCTCAATCTCCCAACCATATTCCCGCCCGAGCATCTCCTGCACTGTTTCAGCCAGTGCGTCGGGTGCGGTGGTATAGCCAAAGACCCCGTGGCTGACCCGTTCCTGCAGGGCCTGGATTACCGCAGGGGGTGAGAGAAAGTCCATATCCGCCACCCAGAGCGGGATGATATCGCGGTCTTGATACTTGTTCCACTTCAGGCTTGCGGTGCCGCGCCGGTCGACCGGGCTGTCAAAATTGAAAGGGCTGTTCATTAATATCGTCTTGTTCATTCAAAAACAATTTCATGCATTCTGTACATCCAGTCATGGGCAAAGACGCCAAACCAGATGAGGAACTGCAAAGTTGAGACATGTCCACCAGAGATGAATGCATTTGATCTCCTCAATCGTCAGGGCATGCCTCTATGCGTTGTCCTTGAAATTTTCAGGAGGTAAAAAACTTGCAGACACGACTGACGATTTTATAAGGCATTTCGAAGATATTTGTAAATATCCCCTTACTTACACTTCTTCTGACACCACCCAGCTTAAAATCAGACTGAAATGTGTTGCCGCATGTAGGGCAGGCCATAAGCACTCCGCCGATATCCTTTGGAAATCGTAGCTGTTGGCCACATTGAGGGCACTTCCTTTCAGTGTAATCAGTCATGGTTGATTGGGAGCGTTTCGTTGGCTATTTTGAATATCCCACACAATAGTATCGGAACTAAAGTCTTGTTCGTGCGGCCATATAATACCATAGTGGGCAGGACGAACGAGACGAAAATAAGATTTGTCAGTGAGTTCCTTAAAAGCACTGCCATGCAGATAGGGTTTCACATCAAAAATTCCTGAAATTCCACTACTTGTAAGAATTTCTATTCTATAGTCATTGAGTGGATTGGCTTTTATGATTTTGTCCATTTCCCTCTCCTCTCTTATTTTAATGGATCAATCTTAAAAACAGGTTCTCCTGCAACAGCCAACTTCCAGTCAGCCATTAGATCTTCCTTATGAATTTCAATCCATGCCTGTACAAGTTTCATTTTGGATGGCGGTAGGCTAC
>JAJYAX010000497.1 GCA_021779275.1 Deltaproteobacteria bacterium
GGCGACGGAGGCATTCAGGTCCAGGATCTTGGGGGCAATGGTCTGCCTGCGGGCGAAGGCAAGCAGTTGTTGTGTCAGTTCGGATGAACGCTGCGCCGCGTTCATGATCCCCCTGAGATGGGGATGCATCTCAGGACTTTGGCCTGCTTTCAGCATTGCCAGTTCCGCGTGGCCGATAATGACTCCCAGCATATTGTTGTAATCATGGGCCACTCCACCGGCGAGTCGGCCGACGGATTCCATCTTTTGGGACTGCTGCAACTGTGCCTGGAGTTTTTCTTTTTCCTTTTCGGCCTTGTTCCTGTCCGTGCAATCATACAAGAGTGAGAGCATGGCCTCGGCCCCTTCAAGGGTGATGATCTCGGTAGAACACAGGACATCCAGAATTTTCCCCGACTTGGCGATAAATTGAACCTTTTCGTCCTTGATCGACCCTGATTTTTGCACCCTTTTGCCCAGTTTAACCCTGATCTCGGGATCAGCCCATATTCCTATCTCATATGATGTCCGGCCGATGGTTTCGTCCCGGGTGCGTTCGAGCATCTGGAGTAATTTTTCGTTCACATCGATGAAGCGACCGGTTTCAATGTCGGAAATGGACATAGGGGCAGGCGAAGAGTGAAAGGCCTTGGAGAAACGTTCCTCGCTCTCTTTCAGGGTCATTTCCGCTTGTTTGTTCTCGGTTATATCAAGATAGGCGGCCATCAGGATCTGGCGGCCGGTTTTGCCGATGAAGCGACCAAACACCTCGCAGGTGCGAATACTCCCGTCACGACGGCGGAGCAGTGCCTCCATTCCGGCGGCATGGCTCTGCGTCCCGGCCATGTCGATAAATCGTCTGCGAGCTTCCGGATCAACCCATAAACCGAAATCCCGCCCGCTCTTCCCGTCCGCCTCTTTCGGTGAATATCCAAATGTCCGGCGCCAGGCCTCATTCCAGGTTGTAGCCCGGTACTCGTCGATTTCCGAGGCAAAGGCCAGGGGAATCGGTGCTGATTGGAAGAGCAGGTTGAATCTGTTCTCGCTTTCCCTGAGCGCCTCTTCCATTCGTTTACGTTCAGTAATATCAACGCTTGCCGACAAGATAAGCTGTTCACCGCCGGACTCGATCAAACGACTTGAATAGATGACATACAAGGGGCCGTCAATCGAGCTGACCACCACTTCCTGATGCGTCACTGCACCGGTATTCAAGAGTGTCTTGCGGAGGTCTTCGGAGCAGCTTTTATCGACATTAAGTCCGATTTCCTCTCTGGTATGGCCGACTATGTCCTCTTCCCGCATACCAATCTGACGGCAGAGGGTCTGATTCACCATCCGGTAGCGTCCATCCAGGCCAGTTACGGCGCAGTTGAAAGGCGCCAGGTCAAAAAATGCCTTCAACCGGGCCTCACTGGCCTGCAGATCCAGGTTCCTGCGTTCGACATCGCCTATAGCCTCGGCGACTTTCTTTCTCAGACTGAAATTCCAGAGCAGAATAAAAGTAAGCAGGGTCACGATTACAGCCGATACAAGCTGGACGGCCGGCCAGATGATTTTTGAAGACAGGGGCCTTTCGGTCCAGGAGTCGATTATAGCGTGGATCTCCTTATTCGAGATCTGGGTGAAGCCGTGCCGTACTGCAGCCAGGATCCGGTCATTTCCCTTCTTTACGCCCGCATATTTCCAATTGGCGTCAACGGATCTGGAGGCTTCATGAAAAACACCGTCTTGATCGAATCTCGCGAGATAATAGCGGGCAACCTCCGCGTCGGTGACGAACACCTTGATTTCACCCTTGATCGCAGCCCGAACCAGAGGCTCGCTTCCGGGGTATTCCAGGAAGAGGGCTTCCGGGTAACGTTGGAGAATAAGTTCCTTGGAACTGTCTCCCCTTACTATCCCCAGAGGAAAGCCCTGAAGGTCTTCAATGCCGCTGATGCCTTGAATTTGCTTATGAAAAAAGATACCTTTAGTTGTAGAGTACAGTGGATTGGCAAAGGTGAAGATATTCTGCCGTTTCTCCGTCTTGACAAGGCTTCCGATTACATCCGCCTCACCATTTTGCACGGCGGAGAGGGCGGAATCCCACGGCATAAGTTGAAACTCCACGGGAATCCCGGTTTTCCGGCTCCAAAGCTTCCAGATATCGATAATTATTCCCGCCGGTCTGCCTTCAGCGTTAAGAAAGGAAAAAGGGGCGCGGGAGGAATCATCGGCGACGATGATGCGGGTGGGGTTTACTGAGCCGGAGGGGAGGGAGGAGGCAGCTGTTTGCTGTTGATTTTTACCGGAATTTGAGTCGTCACCGAGAGATTGCCGGTAAAAGAGGACCGTGAACGCAGCCACCAAGAAGATCAACACCATCTTAAATGAGTTGAGGTCCCTTGAATGATCCATTCCCGAATGTCCTTTAGGCGAAGCAGATTTCTACAATTACCTTTGACGTTATGATGCTATACTTTTATAGCAAATTCCAGGGAATGTCCAACCTTTCGGGCGGAAATGAAAAAAACCAGCCTCTTTT
>JAJYAX010000018.1 GCA_021779275.1 Deltaproteobacteria bacterium
GTAATCCTTTAAAATCATTGCCATTCCATCGAGGAAAGCGGGTAAGGAGGGCCAGTCTCTCCGACTCCGGGTTGACCCGCACCTGGACGCGTGCGCTGTCCGCTGCGGGCACCAGGAATCCTTGGCTGTCATGGACCAGTCCCTGGGGCGGGACCTCGGCCACCTTGCCCGGTACGGAGAGGATGAAGGGGTTGCCCTCGGCATCCTCCAGTTCCGTGGTGAAGGGATTCAGCAGGAAGGTCCCGAACAGGGCGTAGGCCATGCAGGTCTCCGGACTGGCGATGAAGCCGCAGGTGCCGCTGTTGCCGTCATTGCGCTTGGGGAAATTCCGGTTATAGGAGGTGATGATGGAGTTTTTAAAACCAGGCTCGATGCCGTCCCGCCGCCATTGTCCTATGCAGGGACCGCAGGCGTTGGCAAGGACGGTGGCACCCACGGCCTCAAGTTTGATGAGCTGCCCGTCCCGTTCGATGGTGGCGCGGACCTGTTCCGAGCCCGGCGTGATCAGCAGGGGAATCCTGAGCCGCAGGCCCTTGGCTATCAATTCCTCCGCCATGACGGCGATCCGGCCCATGTCCTCGTAGGAGGAGTTGGTGCAGGAGCCCACCAGGGCGTAGGTTACATTGGCGGGATAGTCCCCCTGCCGGATATGCTCGGCCATGGTGGAGACGGTCGTGGCCCGATCCGGCGAATGCGGGCCGACGATATGCGGTTCGAGGGTGCTGAGGTCGATAGTGATGACCTCTGAATAGAAGGCCTCCGGGTCGGCCAGCACCTCCGCGTCGGCGCGGAGCAGGTGGATGTATTTTTCAGCAAGATCAGCCGCTTCTGGCCTGCCGCAGGCCTCCAGATAGTCTTTCATCTTCCGGTCGTAGGGGAAGATGGAGGTTGTCGCCCCGAGTTCCGCCCCCATATTGCAGATGGTGGCCTTGCCGGTGCAGGAGATGGTCGCAGCGCCTGGTCCGAAATATTCAAAGACCCTGTTGGTGCCGCCGGCGCAGGTGAGCTGGCCCAGCAGCTTCAGGATCACGTCCTTCGGGGCCGCCCATCCCTGCAGTTCTCCGGTCAGCTGCACACCGACGATGCTCGGATGCAGGACCTCCCAGGGCATGCCGACCATCACATCCACCGCATCCGCCCCGCCGACTCCCGAGGCGAAGGCCCCGATGCCGCCGGCATTGGGGGTATGGGAATCGGTGCCCAGCATCATCAGGCCGGGGAAACCATATTGCTCCAGGACCACCTGATGGATAATCCCGGCGCCGGGCAGCCAGCATCCGAAACCATAACGCTGGGAGGCGGAGGAAAGAAAATCATAGACCTCCTTGTTCTCGATCCTGGCGGACGCCAGATCCGGCTGAGCGCCCTTTTTTGCCTGTATCAGGTGGTCGCAATGGACGGTCACCGGGACGGCAGCCTCATCCTTGCCCGCGAGCATGAACTGCAGGATGGCCATCTGGGCGGTGGCGTCCTGGAGGGCGATTCTGTCGGGCCGGGTCTTGATATAGGAGGTCCCGGCAACGAGGCCGGTCTCCTCGCCACTGTCAAGATGGCCGTAGAGGACCTTTTCGGCATAGGTCAGCGGGCGGTTAAGTCGTGCCCGTACACCCGTGACGCCGGTCTCCATTTTCCGGTATACCGCCTCGATGAATTCGGCTGTTGAATCGACGGAAGTATTCATGCTGTCTCCTGAATTCCGGTTGCTGACCGGATCTGTGTTTATCGTACATCTGTTTTCGGGGAGGATGGGTATGGTCTACTCCTGAGTCTGTACGCACTAGGCGCGGATCAGCTCTTCGGCAATCATTCTGTCGATAAAATCGAAGACAAACTGCCGTTGAACCGGCGTGGCGTAGGCGATACAGGAACAGTGGAGATTGGTGTGGCTGCGGACAAGCAGTTCAAAACGGACGCTGTCCCTTTCAACCTCTACCGCCAGGCAAAAGGGACCACACTTGTCGTGACCATGCTGGGCCGGAGACAAAAGGTCGGCAGTCAGGGTTATCCAGTACAGACCGACCATCGGCCCCTGTTGTAACGAACGTTTCAGGTACGAGTCTATGTTGTCCCTCTCCAGGGGCGACAACTCATCTATGACAATCTGGCGCATATCAGGTTTCGGTGGTTGAGATAAGGGTTGGTTGGTTTCTGTTTAATCTTACAGGAAATCGGCGGCAATGGCCGACAGCGGACTCCGCTCGCTTTTGGTCAGGGTGACATGTCCGTAGAGCGGTTGTCCCTTCAGCTTCTCAATGGCGTAGGAAAGCCCATTGGAGGAGGAGTCCAGATAGGGGTTGTCGATCTGGTTCGGATCGCCGGTCAGGATCATCTTGGTGTTTTCCCCGGCCCTGGAGATGATGGTCTTCACCTCATGGGGCGTCAGGTTCTGGGCCTCGTCGATGATGATATACTGCTTGGGGATGGACCGTCCCCTGATGTAGGTCAAGGCCTCCAGCTCAATCTGCTGGTCCTTGAACAGCCGGTCGATCTTCTGCTGGACAGTGCCCTCATCGGGTTTGTGCTGCAGGCGCATCAGATAGTTCAGGTTATCGAAGATGGGCTGCATCCAGAGGTTGAGCTTCTCGTCCTTGCTCCCCGGCAGGTAGCCGATATCCTTGCCCATGGGGATAATGGGACGGGAGACCAGGAGCTTTTCGAAGCCGCCTTGGTGCAGAACACACTCCAGGCCCGCGGCGATGGCCAGCAGGGTCTTGCCGGTGCCTGCCCGGCCGATGAGGGTGACCAGGTCGACCTCCGGGTGCATGAGCAGTTCCAGGGCCATCCGCTGTTCCTTCGACCGGGTATGGATATTCCAGGCAGAGTCAAATGTGGAGTTGAGATGGGTGATGCTCCTGGCATTGACGGCCCGGCCTAAGCCCGAATGTTTGGGATTGTCCCGGTCCCTGAGGACCACGAATTCGTTGGCCAGAAAATCGAAGTCCGGTTCGGTCAGGGTCTCGGTCTTATAAAACCGGTTGATGACCTCGGCCGTTACAATTTTTTCGGTCCAGCCGGTATAGAGTTCGTCGAAGTTGCATTTCTGCTTCTCGAAATCCATGACCTCTATACCCAGCGCGTCCGCCTTGAGCCGGGAGTTGATGTCCTTGGAGACGAAGATGACCCGTTCGCCTTTGGTCAGCAGCGAATTGGCGACCGCCAGGATACGGTTGTCGGGAACGGACATATCCATATAGGTTCCCGGCATGTCTTTTTTTTCCACAATGATACTCAGGGTGCCGCCGTTCTCCATCTTCACCCCGTCCTTCAGGCTCCCTTTGGAGCGCAGCTGATCGAGCTGGCGGATGACATGGCGCGCGCTTCGTCCCAGCTCGTCGTTGTGTCGCTTGAAATTGTCCAGCTCTTCTATCACCGTCATCGGCAGAATGACGAAATTGTCGTCGAAGGAGGTGATGGACTCGGGATTATGGAGCAGGACGTTGGTGTCCAGGACGAAATATTTGCGAGCTTTTTTCATAAATCAAGCCAGGTGGTGTCGGAGTTGAGGATTTCACAGCCGTCCTCGCGGACCACGACCATATTCTCCAGTCTGATCCCGCCCCAGCCCGGGATATAGATGCCGGGCTCGACGGTGACGACCATGCCGGATTTCAGGTGCTTGCGATTGCGTGCAGACAGCCGCGGTTCTTCATGGATGGCGATTCCCACACCATGGCCCAGGGCATGGCCGAAGTTTTGCCCGTAGCCGGCCTTGGCGATGACATCCCGCGCGGCCCGGTCAACGTCCCGTCCGGTCACCCCGGCGCGGATGGCTTGAATCCCTGCCAGCTGGGCCTTGCGCACCAGCCGGTGGATCTCCAGATACCGGGCGTCCGCCTTGCCCAGGGCAAAGGTCCGGGTCATATCGGAGCAGTATCCGTCCAGGATCAGCCCCATATCGATCATCAGCGGCTGGTCTTGCAGCACACGCACCGGGCCGGGGACGGCATGGGGCAGGGCGCTGCGGCCGCCGGTTGCGACAATCGAGCTGAAGCTGGGGGATTCCGCGCCAAGCCTGCGCATGCAGGTCTCGATGGCGATGGCGATCTCGATCTCCGTGCTCTCCGGGGTGATATTCGCGTATATCTCCTGAAAGACCTGTTCGTTGAGTGCGACCGAGGCCCGGATCCTGTCGAGTTCGGCATCTTCCTTGATGATCCGCATGGCCTCAACCAGGCCTGCAAGCGGGACGGTCTTGACTCCTAGTCCGGCGCATTTCTCGATCAGCCTGCCGGCAAAGGAGTGCAGGGTGTAGTCGCTTTCAAAGCCCAGGCTCCGGACCCCGAGATCGGGGAGCAGGTCCTGCAAAAGAGCCAGCAGGCCTTTGGGATAGAGGGTGACGGTGGTCTGGGGAGCCTCGGCCTCGGCCTGCAGCTGGAAGCGGAAGTCGGTCAGCAGGTGGACCCGGCCGCCGGAGGGTACGAGCAGGACGCCCGCGCTCTCCTCGATGCCGTGATCCGCCGCCGAGTAGCCGCACAGGTAGCGGCGGTTGGCCGGTTGGCTGATCAGGATGGCATCGAGCTTTTTCCGGCGCAAGGCCGCCTGAACCTTTTCAATCCGTCTTTGATAGTTCATGGTCGATAGCTCGCGGGATCAGGGGGCCAGCCGTTCCTGGATCATCTTCTTTCGCTGGTCCAGGGCCTGGTTGTACTGCGTATTGAGATCGGTGAGCATCCGGGACCATTCTTCCTGGTACTGCGGATGCATGGCCGGATTCATGGTGACCTGACCGGCGGCCTTGCCTCTCTGGGCCGCCTTCTGTTCGAGCTGGGCCCGGATTGCACTCTCAAGCTGTTGTTTCAACTGCTCCTTATGCTGACTGTAATGTCCCAGAAGCTGTTGCATTTCAGCACAGATGGAGGTGAGTTCTCCCGCCGACTGGCCCAGTTCCAGCAGGCCCTGCAGGGCCTTGGCGCCCGATTCGACCAGATCTTTGTCCCGGGGCAGCACGATATTTCTGAGCAGTGTCTTGGCCATGCCGGCCCGGACGGCCACCTGTCTGTCGGCGGGTTGCTTCAGCAGCGCGTCGATCAGGCTCTTTTCTGTTTCGTTCAGGAAATCCGCCGCCATCCGCATTCCCAGCTTTTCCAGATCTTCGTTGCTTTCCTGATCGGAAGCGCCTGCGGCCATTCTCGCCGCCCGCTCCAGGACCATCTCCATTGTACTTTTAATTTCTGCCATGAACCATCCCAAGTTGAAGAATTGTAGGTTGCCGTAGTCGTTGCTCAATGCGGAAATGGTACAACAGGACGTCCTCCAGCGCAAAGAAAATCACCATTTTTCTTCAATGCCTGGCAAGTCTTGCCGCGAAAAAGCCATCGGCCGACCCGGAGGGATGGGGTTGGAAAAATCCGTTGCGGACCAGCTTTCGCGCCGCAACCGGCAGGAGGGGCGTGCAGTCCGAGAGCCGGAAGTCCGGATGATCGTGGAGAAAACCGGCCACCAGCTCGTCGTTTTCCTCAGGCTCCAGCGAACAGGTTGCGTAGACCAGGGCGCCGCCCGGGAGCAGCAGCCCTGCCGCCTGGTCCAGCAATTGCCTCTGGGTCTTCCGGTACTCAGGGATATCGGCGGACTGCCGGTTCCAGCGGATATCGGGGTGACGCCGGATAACGCCGGTCCCCGAGCAGGGGGCGTCGATAAGAATGGTATCGAACCGGCCGGTGCATTCCCTGGAAAATTCCAGCAGGGTGCAGGGATGAATCGTGACCCCGTTTCGCGGATGCAGTCGCGCCAGATTCTCCCGCAGATGGACGAGTCTGCGCCGGTCGGGTTCAACGGCGCAGAGGTCTGCCCGGACGTCCGCTGCAAGCTCCAGGATATGGCCGGTCTTACCGCCGAGTCCGGCGCAGGCATCCAGGAGCTTCCCCCCCTGGAGAAAGGGGGCCAGCAGATGGCAGACCAGTTGGGCCGACTCGTCCTGGACCTGGAAGTGACCTTCTCCAAAACCGGGGAGGTCCTGGACCGGGCCGTGATAGCCGGGCAGAAGGACGGCGGCGGGAGCAAGGTCGCCTGCCCGGGCCGTGATGTCTGCTTCCCGCAGGCGGGCGAGGAAGGCATCCGGGCTTGTCGCCAATGGATTTACCCGCAGGACCAGAGGAGGCCTGCTGTTATTGCAGGCGCAGATCCTGAGCATCTCCTCCCGGCCGAAATTCCGTTCCCATCTCTGGGTCAGCCAGTCGGGATGGTTCAGGACAGGCTCGCCGGATGAGTCCGGGGCGCCGGGGGCGGGGAGACGAGCACGCCCCCGGACTGTGGCCCGCAGGACGCCGTTGACAAAGCCCTGGAGTCTTTCCGGCAGGCGCACGACTTTCAGCGCATTGACCGTCTCGTTGACGGCGGCCGATTCCGGTATCCTGTCGAGAAAGAGGAGCTGATAGAGGCCGACGGCCAGGGCCTGGTGGACAAAGGGGTGGAGCTTTTTCAACGGCTGCCGGCAGAAGAGGGAGAGGCAGGCGTCCAGGTACTGGCGTTGACGCAGGACCCCGTAGATCAGGTTCATGGCCAAATGCCGGTCGGTGCCTAAAAGGGCGCATTCTTCCGCCAGCTCCTCGAAGAGAAGAGTGACCGGCAGGGGATTTCGCTGCAGCCGGCACAGGGTCTCGATGGCGGCAAAGCGGGCGGTTTTACGGGGTGATCGGGTCAATGGCGGTCCTTCACTGGAGGTGTATTTATCGTGCCGGAAGATTCCGTCGCCAGGTATTTATAGTGTTCCATATCCCGGAAGGCAAGGCAATAAGCGAAGAGGAGGATGGAATTTTCCCGGAGGAAAAAGAAGAAGGCGCGTTGTTTCTGGTATACCCTTTGCCACGGGTTCGCTCGGGATCCTTTCAAGCAGTGCCGACATTTTGTTTGAAGAATTTTCCCTGCTAACTCTCCCCTAATTGTTGAGCGTTATAGTCCTGAGCAGAGGAAACGCGAATAACCGCGTAATTAATGTATTCAGGAGATCATATCATGAAACGAAAAGTAGTATATCTTGTCGCTGTTGCTGCCCTTTCTGGAACAGCAATGGGAAGCGTCTATGCAGCCAACGTTGTCGAAAACGATGCAATGGCCGTCAAAACAGCCAAGATCAGCCTGACGCAGGCCGTCACTGCCGCCGAACAGTATGTCGTCGGCAAGGCCTCCAGGGCTGAATTTGAAAAACATGCAGGACAATGGGTCTTTGACGTCGAGGTGGTGGGTGATAGGAAGGTCATGGATGTGAAGGTCGACCCTGAAAGCGGCAAGGTGCTCGCTGCCACAGAGGATAAGGCCGACCATGAATACACGCATGATAAAGAGGATTAATCCCATCAGCACCTATGGAGCCGGGACTGACATATCGTCCCGGCTTTTTCCCGGATCAAAAATGTATTGTTGGACCGGCAACCTCTATGGGCCAGTGACTCAAAAAGATTCTGCGCTGCAGGCAAAAAACTGATGAACAATATAGATGACTCAATGAACAACAGGACCGAACACACATTAAGTAAAGTTCCAGAGGTTACATTTATCTTCTGGGTCATAAAAATCGCGGCAACCACGCTTGGTGAAACCGGCGGCGACTCGGTGTCCATGTCGATGCACCTGGGATATCTTGTAGGCACCCTTATTTTCGCAACAGTATTTTTGGCAGCTGTGGCCGCCCAGATTAAGGCGACGCGATTTTACCCGTTCCTTTACTGGACAACGATTATTGCAACGACAACAGTGGGGACAACATTGGCCGATTTTGCTGATCGCTCTCTTGGCATCGGCTATGCCGGAGGCTCGTCGTTGTTGTTCCTGCTCTTGATGGCCTCTCTAGCTGTCTGGTATTGGTCGCTTGGTACAGTCGCTGTCGATACTGTCAGTTCGACAAAGGCCGAGATGTTCTATTGGATAACAATCATGTTTTCCCAAACCCTGGGCACCGCACTTGGCGATTGGACGGCGGATACGGTCGGGTTGGGATATGAGGGAGGCGTCGCGGTATTCATCATCCTTCTTGCCCTCGTTGTTGCACTGTACTGCTGGACCGATATATCACGAACCCTGCTCTTCTGGGTCGCGTTTATCCTGACACGCCCCCTCGGGGCCGTGGTGGGCGATTTTCTCGACAAACCTTTAAGCGCCGGCGGGCTGGCATTAAGCCGCTATTCTGCTACGGCGGCATTGCTTGTGGCCATGGTGATCTGTATAGTGTTCTTTAAGCAAAGGGCGGCACGGCAACCGCATTAGAAAATCACCAATGGATCAATCTGAAGATGCCGGATGTGCCGGTAGCTTTTTTTGCGCCCCGGAGGACAGTGATGCGTATTCTGCTGGTTGAAGATGATGACATGATCGGAAAAGCGGTGTCCGTGGCGTTGAAAGATGCGGCCTATGCCGTGGATTGGGTAAAGGACGGAGAGACTGCGGAACGCACGCTTAAATACGGCGAGCACCAAGCCGTCCTCCTTGACCTTGGTCTCCCCAAACGCGATGGGATGGATGTGTTGCGACACCTGCGGAAGGCCGGGAGCAGGATTCCGGTTATCGTCATTACCGCCCGCGACGGTGTGGAATCCCGTATCAATGGTCTTGATCTGGGAGCGGATGATTATCTCGTTAAGCCCTTTGATATCAATGAATTGCTCGCACGACTGCGGGCGGTCGTCCGTCGTCAGGGGGGACAGGCCGCCCCTCTCCTCACCAATGGCAGGGTAAGCCTCGATCCGTCTACCCATAAAGCGATGTACCAGGACGCCACGGTAATCTTAAGCGCCCGTGAGTTCGCCCTGCTCCACGCCCTCTTGCTGCATCCGGGCAGGATTCTCACCCGAGGGCAACTGGAGGAACATCTCTATGGCTGGAGCGAAGAGGTGGAAAGCAATGCCGTTGATTTTCTGATCCACGGCGTGCGCAAGAAACTCGGCGCCGAGGTCATAAAAAACGTGCGCGGCGCCGGTTGGATGGTGGAAAAATGATGAAAGAAAGGTCACTGCAGAGGCGGCTTACGTTAATGTTGGGCGGGGCCATCCTGATTTCAGGCCTGCTTTCGGGCATAATTTCATTTGTTCTGGCCTATTCTGAAGCAAAAGAATTCCAGGATGACACTCTGCGGCAGATCGCTCTCCTGACATCGAGGAGTTTAGGCGCTCTTCCTGAAAACAAGGGGCTTCGTCAGGATAATGCCAAAATGTTCCTGGATGATACTGAATCACGGATCAACATACTGCATCTGCCGGGTGATGCTCGTCCAGGCTGGCTTGCGGAAGATTTATCGCCGGGGTTGCACACACTCCTGATAGGTGGAGAACGATCAAGAATATTCCTGCGGAAAGACGTGTCCGGGAAACTGACGGTGGTGACACAGCCGACCGATATTCGGGATGAACTGGCAGTTAACAGCGCCCTGCGTACGTTCGCCCCCTTGGTGTTCTTTTTGCCCGTTATGGCGTGGCTGGTTATGCGCATAGTCCGCAGCGAACTGATGCCGGTCGGGAATCTTGCCGGTTATTTGGATGCCCAGCCGACCCATCAGCCCCGGCCGCTCCCCGACACGGACGTTCCAAACGAAATAATCCCCTTTGTGCATGCGATTAACCGCCTGTTGGAACGAGTCAACACTCTCATGGGGCAACAACGACGCTTTGTCGCCGATGCCGCGCACGAACTCAGAACCCCGCTTACCGCCTTGTCGGTACAGGTCCAGAATCTGCGGCGGGCGGGATCGCTGGAAAGCATGAAGGAGCGAATTCTGCCGCTGCAGGACGGCATCGAGCGAGCGCGAAAACTCACGGAACAACTGTTAAATCTTGCCAGAATTCAAGCAGGAGCGGCGGAAACAACATCAGTCGATATCTCGGAGATGGCGCGCGGATTAATCGCAGAATACCTTCCCCTGGCCGAGACAAAAAACATTGACCTCGGACTCGATGAAGCGGCACGGCTCACTCTTATGGGCACGCCGGAAAATTTTCGTTTGATACTCAAAAACGGATTGGAGAACGCTCTGCAATATGTCCCCGAAGGCGGCGAGGTTACAATCAAGCTCTTACCGTCAAATGACGATGGATCCGGTTTTGAGATACTCGACAACGGCCCCGGAATTCCTGTTTCAGAGTTGAAGCGTGTGTTCGATCCGTTTTATCGATTGTCAGCAGAAACCGGCGAGGGGAGCGGACTCGGGCTGGCCATTGCGATTGAAGCCGCCGCCTGTCAAGGCGGACGGGTGAGCCTGTGCAATCGGCCGGAAGACCGGGGGCTGATCTTTCGCTATCTACAGGGGTCTTAAACCTTGATTTGTTGATTGAACCTTTTCTCAATGACGGACCGCCACAGGTGATGGGTGGGGTTGTAATGTAAACATCGTTGTCGATGCGACGTTTCGGTATTGTTGGGTGATGCTTATGATCTAACATATTATTATTATCATTTATTTATAATAAATAATACAAATTTTCATAAATTAACAGGAAACATTGTTTCCTGTTTCC
>JAJYAX010000019.1 GCA_021779275.1 Deltaproteobacteria bacterium
GGCCCGCGCCCCGCGGGCATGGGCCTTGATCTCGGTCACCGTCGGGGACTCATAGGAGATCTCGAACAGGCTCCGGCCGTAGCCGGTGGCCATGATTCGGTCATAGGCAACCCCGCCGATCAGCCTGCCGGCCTCGGCCATCGGGTCGAAGCCGGTATCGGCCTGCAGACTGTTGAGAATGTCGCCCCTTTCATCAATCACGACCAATTCGATGGAGCGGGAGCCGATATCGATCCCGGCAAAACGCTTGCTCACACGCGGTCCTCCGGCTTAGCGAAGCTGCTCGATGAAGGCCTCGATCCGGGTCTTCAGCTGGCCCATATCCTCCATGCTGTAATCGGTCTCGATACGCAGGGTCGGAATGCTTTTCTGCTCCAGGGCCGCTTCCACCGGGATGGATTCCATCAGATAAGGCTGACAGAACTGCAGGCCGTAATGGATCACCCCGTCGGCCTTGTAGGCGGCGGCCATCTCTTCGATATGGGCCAAGCGATCCGGGTTGGGCGTAAAGATCGCGCAATCCACCTGATAATACCTGTCGACGATGGCCTCCATCATCTCCGCAACGGTCTCACCGGAATCGTCGGTCAGGTTCCGGGCGCCGCGCTCACCGACGCAGGATTCCTCGCCGACGATGACGGCGCCTGCGGTCTCGACGATCAACGGCAGTTTCCAGTTGGGCACAGCCTGCGGACAGCCCGAGACCAGGATGCGGGGGGCCTTTTCGGCAAAGACGCCCGTACCCTCCGCGATCCGTGCCTCCAGCTCGTCGCAGATCTTCTCGACGGAGGCGGTGAAACGCGCCGGATTGTCATAGAAAAAGACCTGGTTCACCAGCAGGGCGTCCAGACCCGATATGGGCGCCGGGTCCGCCTTGCGCAGAGCCGAGAGACGGTGGACGGCGGCGCGTTTGGCGTTTACCGTCCGGATCGCCTGCCTCAGGGAGTCGGCGGTAATCTGAACGCCGGTCAATGCTTCGACTGCCGCCTTGAAACGGAGGTATTCGGATCGCAACAATGCCCTGCCCTGCTCGGATTTCACCTGCGGCAGGTCCATCACATAGAGGTTGTCGACCAGGCCCTTAAAGGTTTCATAGGCCTTTTTCTTGCCGTCGCAGGTATTCTCGCCGACGATCATGTCCGCACTTTCCAGATACGGGCAGACCTTGCCGAGCTTGAAGCCGAAAGAGGACTTGATCAACGCGCAGGTATTGCGGGGCAGGAGCTTTTCGACCTCTTCGGTTGCGAAATCGGCCCCGGAACAGAGCCCGACCAGGGTGGCGTTGGCGGCAAGCGCAATCTCCTCGGGCACGAAGACGCAATAGCAGCCGATGATCTTCCGGCCCGCTTTCTTTTCATCCAGCAGCTCTTTGATCCGCAGACCGTGCACCTCGCTCATCACGAAGTCGAAATAGCCCATGCCCTCCGGGCGATCCTTCTGGGCGAGGTAGATATCCTGATAGGCCGGACCGAGAACACCCAGCAGGGCGTCGTGGGCCTCAAGGTCAAGCCCCAGATCTGTCCACATGGAACGGTAATCTTCACTCATTGACATTATCCTCCGATTTGATGAATAGAAATTCATGTTTGACGGTTTTGCTGATTATCAAGCCTTAAAGTACAAAGCAAGGGTACGTTGTTTGCACTGTAAACTCAAGCGCAGAATCTCAATAAATATTATGCCATCCATAGGATTACACTATTTCAAAGCAGCAGAACCGCCAAACGATCTCTTCCAACCGGGGGTATTTTTTCGTGAGGGTTTTGGTAAAATTACTGCAGGCGCAGCTGGTCGGCGCCGCCCCGGTTTACACCATCGCCGCGAGTGAACCGGCCGCTATCCGGCTTCTGCCGGAAGTGCGCCCTGCAATCACCGGGGAGAGAGTTCGCCGTACCAGTAGGAGGCCGTGACTCCGCCGTCCATCAAGAAGTCGCTGCCGGTGATGAACCCGCCATCGGGCCCCAGCAGAAGAGCGCCGACGGTCCCGACCTCATCCGGAGTGCCGATCCGCCCCGCCGGAGACAGTTCAAGCATGCGGCGGTATCCCGGGCCGCGCGGACCGGCCAGCTCCTCCTTGGCGAGAGGCGTGCAGATGATGCCGGGACTGATCGTATTGACCCGCGCACCGCGCTTGCCCCGCCGTACCGCCTCGGCCATCACCCGCAGCGAGTTGCCGCGCTTGGAGATCTGGTAGGCGTGGAGCGGGTCCGCCACCCGGTCCGGCTGGAGCATCGGCAGGGCGAGCAAGTCATCGGCGGGCGTGGCAGCCAGCGCCTTGTCCTGCTCGGGTGTCAAGGCCGGGAGGCGGTGCCCCGACTGCGAGGCGATCACAACACCCGCCCCGCCCCGGGCGATGACGTTGCCGAATTCCTCGAGCACCAGCGCGGTGCCGTACAGATCGACTTTTAAAATGGTTTCCGGTGATGCCTGCGTGGGAGAAACACCTGCGGCATGGATGACGCCGGTAATGGCGCCAATCGCCGTGGCTGCTTCAACCAACGCGTGGACCGACGTACGCGAGGAGACATCGACGAGCGCTATGCTCACCATGAATCCGGCGTCACTCATGACCTTGGCCGCCGCTTCGGCATTTTCCCGGCGCAGATCGGCCAGGAGCACGTGCCTGCCTGTGCTGACTCGGCGCGCAATCGCCTGACCGATCAGGCCTGCACCGATGACGACGTTGACGTTTGTTATTTCGTTTTGCATTGCATTCTCCTGTCGTTATCTTTCAGTGGCTCCTTCCCGGCCCTTTTGCCAAGTTTCCGTTTTTGCACTGTTTATCTCCTGCAGTTGTTTTTGGTGCGCCTCAGCAAGACGACGGGGTGAAAATCCTCCATCCTCTTCCTTACTGTTACGGTTCAAAGCCCTAATTTTCTGGTTCCCAGCCATTTGACAATTTCCGGATCGCGATGATCGAAAAAACTGCTCTTCCTCTGGTCCAGAGCCGGAATCGCCGCCATATCCGCACTGCTGAGTTCAAAATCGAAGATATTGAAATTCTCGGCGATTCGTTCCCTGTGAACCGATTTCGGGATAGCAACGACCCCTCGCTGGATGAGCCAGCGCAGCACCACCTGAGCGATGCTTTTGCCGTATTTCTTGCCGATGGCGAGCAGTACCTCATTGCTGAAAAGATCATTCTTTCCTTCGGCAAAGGGTCCCCAGGATTCCATCTGCACCGTGTTCTCAACAAGAAATTGCCGGGTCTCGATCTGCTGGCAGAAGGGGTGGGTTTCGATCTGGTTCACCGCAGGAATCACTTCATTGTGGAGAATGAGGTCCATGAGCCGGTCCGGCTGAAAATTACTGACACCGATGGCCCTGATCCGGCCTTCATGGTACAGTTCCTCCATCGCCCGCCAGGAGCCATACACATCGCCATAGGGCTGATGAATCAGATACAGGTCCAGGTAGTCCAGTTGCAGCTTCGCAAGCGATCTTGCAAAACCCTTCTTGGTCTTTTCATACCCGGCGTCCTCAATCCACAGCTTGGTGGTTACAAAGAGCTCATCTCTCGCCACCCCGCTTCTTTTGATCGCCCTGCCGACAGCCTCCTCATTCATATACGACGCCGCCGTATCAATAAGCCGATACCCGGTTTGCAAGGCGTCAAGGAGGCTTTTTTCACAGACTTCGAGATCGGCAACCTGAAAGACCCCAACCCCGAGAAGGGGCATCTCTACCCCATTATTCAAAACAACCTTTTGCATATCTTTCTCCTTCATGTCAGTAAATCAGAAAGCATCACGCATGATCTGCAGAGCCTCGTTCTTGCCGATTGAGGTCAGGATACCGAGGTTTCTTCTTTCGACCGCTTTTTCCGCGATGGTTTCCAGGTAAATGCTGATACCTTCTTCGACGCTTTCCACCCGCGGATTGGGCTTGATCCCGCTCAACTCGGCACAAGGAAGACCTGTCTTGGCGAATTGGGCGATGATTGTCTGGTGGATGCCGTTTTTCTTGATACTGCCGCCACCGTAGGCCAGCAGCACCTTTGAACCGCCATAGGATTTGATGGTATCGCCGAGAATACTGATCTGTCCCTTGCCGAAGAAGGCTGTGGTCGGAATACTGTAAATGAGATTGTCCATGTTGATTCTCCTGTTGATGGTGAGGAACTCTTAATCTTGTTTTTCAGTCCGCGCGCGTAAAATGATACGGGTGATTTCCGCCGGCACCCCCAGCCGGCACGAAAATCCTGACCACATTCCTGTTCCAGGGCTGACATAGACCTGCATTCCGTCCCTATCGAACAGCCCTTCGACCAGATTGCCGTTGAAGGATGCTATCAACCATTTGAGAAAAATCAGTTGACCGCCATGGGTATGGCCGGAAAGCTGGAGGTCCGCCCTGGCATTGCCTGATGCTCCGGATGGCCGATGTTTAAGAAGAATCCGCACTCCGGACGGAGCGCCGTCCAATGCCTTATCGCTATCCGGTCCCTCACCTCCGAACTGTTGGGCAATCAGGTCCGGCACCCCGGCGAGCACCAATTCCTTGCCATGTAGAGACAAGGTTCGGTGCTCGTTGTTCAGCATGACAATCCCCAGCTTTTCAAAAACCGGGAGCCATTCCCGCGCATGAAAATAGTATTCATGGTTGCCGGTGACGCCGTATACGCCATATCCGGCCTGCAGGTCGCCAAGAGGTGCGATATCTTCTTGCAGCGCCTCCGCATAGCCGTCGATCATGTCGCCGGTCAGCACCACCAGGTCAGGCCGTTGAGCATTGGTCTTGGCAACCACTGCCCTTAGCCAGTCTTCTTTCAGCAAAGGCCCTATATGAATGTCGGAAAGCTGAACAATGGTCACCCCATCAAGGCCTGCAGGAAGTCTGGGCAAGGCTATCTCCACATTGCGGACATCCGGGACGATGAGAGACCGCCATGTTCCAAAAAGTCCAAGCCCCAGAGCGGCAAGCGTCAGCCCACCGCCTCTGATTGCAGGGGTAAACGGCAGATGCCAGGAACCGCCCAGACAACGGCCGAGCCACAGAAACAAAGCGAGACCATCTTTTAGAAGAAGCAGAAAGAACAGAATAACCATGGCTCCATAGAGGATCTCCATGGACAGCAGAAGAGCATGGGGCAGGTCCGGAGCAATAAAGGATCCGCCGATTTTTTCATATATAAGGTATTTCAGGCCGATAACAAATAAAACCATCCCTGCCGCGACCTTAACCAGAGGACGGCAGGGCAGGAAACAAATCAAGCTGGCAAAAATATAGAGAAAAAGAACAAGAGAAGGGATTGCGAGTCGCATGTATTCATTTTTTTAAAGTTCAAGAGGAGAGAGGGATGAGGACAGATACTTTTCTTCCTCACCTCAATGCAGCGTATACTTCGTCCGCAACCGGCTCCAGCCATGTCGCCGGCCCTTTTTCGGGATGGACCTCAATGGCCAGATGGACAAACCAGCTATCCCTGGCGGCGCCATGCCAGTGTTTCGCCTCGGCAGGGATAGTGACAACATCTCCGGCGTGAAGCTCGCGGGCCGGCCTGCCCCATTCCTGATAATAGCCTCTGCCGCCCGTGACGAGGAGAATCTGGCCACCGGCATGTTTGTGCCAATTGTTGCGGCATCCCGGCTCAAAGGTCACATTGGCGATGGGGAGGGCCGAGCCGAAAGGGGTCAGCATATTGAGCCAGACCGTTCCGATGAAATTCGGGCTTGCAAACTTTTCTCCGACGGGAAAAATCACACTCTTACTCAGGTCGTCCACGCTCATGGTTTACTCTCCAATATGATAGTTGTTTTCCGGCCTTGATGGTCTATTCAGCGGCCGGTCATTATCAGTGACCGGCCAGGCAGGCGTGCGCCTCACGGCCGGATCGCTGGTGCGGCCGCATGGTTTTCCCCTCCGTGTCATACCGGCGGTTCGGCTTTAAGAGAAGCCATGTCGATGGAAAAGCGGTATTTAACATCGGACTTAACCATTCTTTCGTAGGCTTCATTGACCTTCTGGATGGGGATGACCTCCACATCGGCGGTGATGGTGTTTTCCCCGCAAAAGTCAAGCATTTCCTGGGTTTCGGCGATGCCGCCGATAAGCGAGCCGGAGAGGCTGCGGCGTCCAAACAGCAACGCGAAGGCCGAGACCGCAAGAGGCTTCTCCGGCGCCCCCACGAGGGTAATATTGCCATCGCGGCCCAGCATATGGATATAGGCGTTGATGTCATGCACGGCGGCTATGGTATCGAGGATGAAGTCGAAGGTGCCGGCGTGTTTCCGCATCTCTTCGACATTGCGGGAGATGATGACCTCATCGGCGCCTAAACGGAGCGCATCTTTCTTCTTGTCGGGTGAGGTGGTAAAGACTACGACATGGGCGCCGAAGGCGCGGGCGAACTTGACCCCCATGTGGCCCAGCCCGCCAAGGCCCACCACTCCGACCTTCTTTCCCTTGATATCGCCCCAACGGCGCATTGGCGAGTAGGTCGTGATTCCGGCGCAGAGCAGCGGCGCAACCCCTGCAAGATTGAGATTGGCGGGGACATGCAGAACGAAGCGTTCATCGACAACGATGCTTTCGGAGTATCCGCCGTAGGTGACGCCTCCGAGGTGTTTGTCCGGGGAGTTGAAGGTGAGGGTCTGGTTGGGGCATAATTGTTCCAGGCCGTCCCGGCAATTGGGGCAGGTGTGGTCTGAATCAACCAGGCAGCCGACGCCCGCCAGATCGCCCGCCTTGAACGTCTTGACCGCGGAACCGACCCTGGTGACCCGGCCGACGATTTCGTGACCGGGGACAATCGGGTAGACGGTGGGCATGATGCTGCTCCATTCGTTGCGCACCGAGTGGAGATCGGAGTGACAGATGCCGCAGAAGAGGATTTCGATCTGCACGTCGTTTTCAGTCGTCTCGCGTCGCGGGATCGAGGTTGCGGCAAGCGGCGACGCCGCACTTGCAGCGGAATAGGCCCTTGCTTTGTAGGTGTTTGTAGTGTGTTCCGAAGTATGTTTCTGCATTGTGATCCTCCTGTCATCATTTTTAAAATGCAAATTGCATCGCAGGCTCTGTTCAAATCCGGATCAGCCTGCCGATGACTCATACAGTAATGCAGAAAGAACTGAGACAGGTAGATCAATCCTGCTCGTTTATTGCCTGATCCTCCGGATGAATCGATAATTGTTGTAACGCGAAATTGTCTATGGCATCCTCAACCAAGAGGGATTAGTTTCCAATCATTCAATCAATAAGACAGTTGAGAGCAACGGAATGAAAACTGAACTCAACAACCTGGGAAAGAGTATTGCGCGATGGACCGATGCAGGCGACCGGCTCACTACCGCCGTTCCGGGCCTGTCGCTTTTTCGAAAGGATGAACCCACCCAACCCCAGAGCATCATGTATGAACCGCGCGTCTGCATGATCACCCAAGGGGCCAAACGCGTTCTGCTTGGCGACGAAACCTATGTCTATGACGCCGAGCATTTTTTGATCACGTCCGTTGACCTGCCCACGGTTGTCCAGATTATTGAGGCAAGCCCGGAGAAGCCTTGTCTGGGGCTCACCCTGAAACTCGATCAGCGTGAGATGTCGCAGCTGCTGGTGGACAGCCATCTTCCGCCGCCGCGTCCGCAGCAGTCGAGCCGGGGAATGGCGACCGGCGAGCTTACGTTGCCGCTGGTCGCCACCTTCCGGCGGTTGCTTGACCTGCTCGATGAGCCGCGGGACATACCTATCCTTGCTCCGATAATAGAGCGGGAAATCTTTTACCGTTTGCTGGTGAGCGATCAAGGCGCCCGTCTGCGCCAAATGGCGTCAGTCGGAAGTCAGAGTCATCAGATAGCGCGTGCTATCCATTGGTTGAAGGATAATTTCACCCGGCCGTTGCATATTGATGACCTTGCATCGCAGGTCAATATGAGCACCTCGACCTTCCACCATCATTTCCGGTCGTTGACGGCCATGAGCCCGCTGCAGTATCAGAAATGGCTGCGTTTGAGTGAAGCCCGGCGTTTGATGCTGGCAGAACGTCTGGATGCAGCGACCGTGGCCTTTCAGGTCGGCTATGAGAGTCCCTCTCAATTCAACCGTGAGTATAGCCGGTTATTCGGCCTGCCGCCCCTGAAGGACATCATAAATCTGCGCCAGGGGGCCGCCAGTGTTTTGGAGATAGCAGAGTAGCAGGCCTCACTGATCATGAACACCAGCCGGAATCAGGCTGTCGTGTTGATGAAGTTAAGGGAAGAACTGCCCTGTTGATTGAGATTCCTCTCAAGATTTTGCAAGAATGTCTGCAAACCCGTAGCTGAAGCCCCCGTGTCCGAATCCCCGCCCATCGCAGTGACCAGACTCTGGAAATCCGACTGCAGGTGGCTGAGATCAGCGATCTGTGTCGAGGCGGCGGCGCTGTCCGGGGCAGTGTCGCCGGTCGCGTTACTGTCCGCCAGCGCCTGTATAACATCCTGAATGGAGATTGTCATCGGAGGAGAATATGCTCTGCTGCTGCTTGTCCCGCTCGCCTGGTCCTGCATTGTGGTAAAAAGATCATGCATGAACTTATACAGAGCCTTTTGAGCAACGGGCGTGGCGGCTGCGTCTGTGCCGCCGGTGCTGCTTGAACCGGCCGTACCGCTGGCCGGAGATGATATATCGAGCGTCAACCCCATCTGGCTGAGCGCCTCCTGGGCGGCACTCATTATCCCGCCGCCGGAAGGAGGTGGAGGTTGCGGCCCTGGCGCCTGACTAGTAGTGCTGTTGCTTGGACTATCTGTCGTGAAGAGTCGAGACAGTATAGAACTTGAAATACCGTTTATAGTAGTCATTTCAAGGTTTCCTTAAGATCAGGATAGCGGTGATGTTCTGAAGACTCACAATGTGCTCAATGGCCGGGTTGATGCAGCGGAACTGAACCCTGCCTGCTAAAGTTCCTCTCTCCGTACAACAATTTTAAATCAAGCATATATTTATCGGCAAGCAGCCATGATTATTTTAGGAATTTTTTTGCTATCCGGTCATTATATTCACGATGCCAGGAATTTTCAAAAAATGGCGAAGGAAAGGACCAGTCCCGCCCCGGAAAATCATCAATAATTGTTCGGATATTCATCAATTTTGTTGACTACCGGCAGAAAAAAACGTATGGTGGCACGGTAAAAATCCCCATCGTATCAAGTCCATGCATATGATGGATATGATCTGTATTTTTTAAATATTTTAAGGAGTTAACGAGGATGTTGGAACTTAAGAAAAACAATGACATACTTATGGCCGTTGGAGGGGTTGATTCAACCGCCGCCGCAATGGCTGTAATAGAGAAAAATCTTGATGCCGCTAACGTGAAAAAATTATCCTTGATCAAAAACACCGACGCGCTGATCAAGGTGGCCAATGCAATCTCGATGTGTCAGCCGGATTCGGTTTTCATAGATACCGGCAGTGCTGAAGATATACAATGGATACGGGAACATTCCCTTGCCAAGGGCGAAGAGAAGAAGCTCGCCAAAGAAGGCCACACCATTCACTTCGACCTGCCGCAGGATCAGGCCCGACTCGTCAATCAAACCTACTATATCATTAATGAAGGGGAGAAGATGAGCTCTCTGGCCAAATCCGTGCTGCGCGCCGAGGCGCTGGAGTACATACGGAAATTCATGGTCGGCATAATGAAGGGAAAAACACTGATGGTCGGGTTTTACAGCCGGGGTCCCGTCGGCGCCCAGGCGGCCATCCCCGCCATCGAGATATCTTCATCCGCCTATGTCATGCACTCGGCCGAACTCCTCTACCGGAATTGCTACACCAGCTTCGACGCCGAGGCCAAGCGGGCCGGGCTCTTTTTCACCAATGTCCATTCGGAGGGTGAAAACACCCCGGAGAACGTCCCCAACGCCAGGATCTTCATGGACAGAAGCTGGATGACGACCTTCGCCACCTTCTGCACCTATGCCGGAAACACCCTCCTTCTGAAAAAAGGAAATCACCGTTTCAGCGTCGATTACTGCACCTATTACAAGGTTGAGCAGGAACTCTCCGAGCATATGTTCATCACCGGCATGACCGGCCCGGGCGGCAGGAAGACCTTCTTCGCCGGTGCGGCGCCTTCCGGTTGCGGCAAGACGACAACGGCGATGGTGGGTACTGATTTCATCGGCGACGACCTGGCCCAGCTCTGGATTGCCGCCGACGGCACTCTCCGCGCCATCAACCCGGAGAAGGGCATCTTCGGGATCGTCGAGGATGTTAATCTGGAAGGCGACCCCTTTCTGATGGAATGCCTCCGCGGCCATGGCACCGAGGTTATCTGGTCAAACGTCCTGATCGATGACGACGGCATCCCGCATTGGGTTGGTCATAACGAAGACGCCCCGAAAAAGGGAATCAATTTCCAGGGCGAATGGTACGAAGGCAAGAGGGATGCCGACGGCAATCTGGTTCCGATGTCCCAT
>JAJYAX010000020.1 GCA_021779275.1 Deltaproteobacteria bacterium
CAGCCGTTGCGCCTCGACCAGCCGGTTCTGGCTGTGGAAGGCCTCCAGCCTCTCCTTCAGCTCCGTCTTGATGGTCTCCATGGCAATCTGCAGCCGGTCCTTGGAGGTGACGAAATGGCTGCCCGGAAAGACGGTATATTCGGCCAGACGCTCAAGAACCACGCCGCGCAGCGGATCGATGACCGCTATGGTCTCGATGGTATCCCCGAAAAAACCTATCCGGATCGCCCGCTCCTCCTCATGGACCGGAAAGATATCGATCACATCGCCCCTGGCACGGAAGGCGCCCCGGTGAAAGGAGATATCATTTCTCTCATAGAGCATGTAGACCAGACGCCGCTGCACCTGCTCCGGCGGAAAATCACTCCCGGCCTGCAGGAAGAGATGCATGTTTTTATATTCCTCGGGCGAGCCGAGACCATAGATGCAGGAGACGGAGGCGACGATCACCACATCCTTGCGGGTCAGCAGGGAGCGGGTCGCCGAATGGCGCATCTTATCGATGGCGTCGTTGATGGCCGAATCCTTTTCAATATAGGTGTCGGACTGGGGGATGTAGGCCTCCGGCTGATAATAATCGTAATAGGAGACAAAATATTCAACGGCATTGCCGGGGAAAAGTTCCTTGAACTCGGCGAACAACTGGGCGGCCAGGGTCTTGTTCGGGGCGATGATCAGGGCCGGACGCTGCACCTTTTCAATGACACCCGCCATCGTAAAGGTCTTACCCGAGCCGGTAACCCCCACAAGAACCTGGCTTTTCTCTCCTCCTTCCACAGCGCGGACCAGTTTTTCTATAGCCTGTGGCTGATCGCCGGAGGCCTGGAAGGGGGCTATGAGTTGAAAGCGCTGACCGGTCATGAAGACGTAAAAAAGTTAAGAGAAAAAGATCAGGCAAGAGTAGCAGGAATGAGGATTTTTTCCATCTCAAAATCCCGCCCTGCCAAAAAAAGAAGGAGAACGAAACCTTACTGCTCCCACGAGATGCAATCCTCCGGACAGTTTTTAATGGCCTCATCGACCTTGTCCCGGGGGTATTCCGGCAGGTCCATGACCTCTATACAGCCTGTTTCCCGGTTATAGCGAAAGACCTCCGGGGCAAGCTCTATGCATCCTTCACAGCGGCTGCATCGCCCCAGATCAACCACTGGAAACCATTTTCCGCCCGCCTTCCATTGGAGAGTATCCTTCATTTTCCCTGACCTGGCCTGCTTGACAAATACAACGTTAAATAATAACATCCGTTCTCTCTTAATAATCATTAGCGTGCCGAAAAGAAGGTCCGCCGCCTGTTTTTCGGCAAAGAAAACATTGCCGAAAAGAAGAATACCTGTACAATTCAGACACTGCCGGATTTTTTCTTTTCTTGGCCATATCGATATCAGATTTCGATTATTTACTTAATATAATTGCATATTTCTTGAGGATAATTCATTGAAACCTGTTACGGTGAAGGACAATATTTACTGGGTGGGAGCGGTTGACTGGGATGTTCGTGATTTTCACGGATATTCAACCAACAGAGGGACAACCTACAATGCCTTCTTGATAATCGATGAAAAGGTGACCCTTGTCGACACGGTCAAACGGTCCTTGAAAGACGATTTTTTGAGCCGGATCAAGGAGATCATCGATCCGGAAAAGATCGATTATATCGTGGTCAACCATGTGGAGATGGATCATTCCGGCAGCCTGGCCGAAATGGTGGAGCTGATCAAACCGGAAAAGGTCATCTGTTCCAAGATGGGGCATCGGGCCCTGCTGCAGCATTTCCACCATGACGACTGGCCCTATCTGGTGGTCAAGTCCGGCGAGGAGATCAGCCTCGGCCAGCGGACCCTGTCCTTTCTGGAGACACGGATGCTGCATTGGCCCGATTCCATGTTCACCTATGTCAAGGAGGATAGACTGCTCTTCTCCAGCGACGCCTTTGGCCAGCATCTGGCCACCAGTGAACGGTTCGACGATCAGGTCGACCAGGCCATCCTGCTGGAAGAACTGACCAAGTATTATGCGAACATTCTGACCCTCTATTCGCCCAATGTCAAAAAACTGCTGGCCCAGGTCGAGGAGATGGGGCTTCCCATCGACATGATCGCCCCCGATCACGGCGTCATCTGGCGGACCAACCCGGCCATGGCCATCACCGCCTATGGCAAATGGTGCAACAATCGGGGTGACGGCAACGCGCTGATCATCTACGACACCATGTGGCATTCCACGGAGACCATGGCCAAGGCTATCGCCACCGGCCTCCAGGACGAAGGGATCTCCTACAAGCTCCTGAATCTTCGCTATAACCACCGGAGCGATGTGATGCGGGAGGTCCTGAACGCCAGCGCCCTGATCCTGGGCTCCCCGACCCTGAACAACGGCCTGCTGCCGCGGATGGCCGGTTTTCTGATGTATATGAGGGGCCTGCGGCCGACCAATAAGATCGGCGCCGCCTTCGGGTCCTATGGCTGGTCCGGCGAATCGGTCAAACTGTTGAACGAGGCCATGACCGAGATGAAGCTCGATATCATCGACGAGGGCTTCCGGGTGAAGTATGTGCCGGAGGCAAAGGATCTTTCGCGTTGTGTCGACCTGGGAAAAAAGATCGGCCAGGCCCTGAAAGAAAAGAAATAACTCTCTTCTCAAGCGGGTCCCCGGCCCGCTTGCCGGATACAGCATGAAAATAATTGCACGCCATAAAATACTCGTAGCAGGCGAATCGTACCAGAGCTGCAGGGATCAGGTGGTGGATTTTTTCGACCGGACCCAGCTCGTCCGCTATGACCGCGTCAGGATCAACAAAAAGGAATCAAGCCCGGGCAGTCACCATGATTTCAGCCGCTGCGTGGCCGAGGCTATTCAGAACAACCGGCATATTCTGGCGGGATTGGTCAAGGACCTGGAAAACACCGGGGTCAAGACCACAACGGATCTGCTGAACCTGCAGCAGGGCTACCCCAGCAAGGTCCTGCATATCCTGACCCACTTCCTCGATGGATTTATCGGGATTGACACCATCTTCTACAACCTGATCGATGACAGCCACTGGTTGCCGGAACAAACCCAGAAGGCGATAGCGGAGGCGCCGGCGGGATACTGGTTGATTGCTGTTGACTGCTCCTCCGACACCCCGGAGAAGGCATCCCTGATCCGTCAATAGGGTCTGCAAACCGGCACGTCCCTCCGACTGCAGCCGGCAGGTGTTCAGGAAACCTTTTTGGCCGGATCCTCTTCTTTCAGGCATTTCCGCAGGTCCTCCTCCGCCTGTTTGCGCTCCGACATCTCGACGGACAGATTGGCATTGGCCAGCGACAACTGGGATGTACGCTCCTGAACCCGCAGCTCCAGCTCGGCGTAGGCCATACGCAACGTATCCGTCGATCATTGTAATCTGGTGCACGGCCATGCGCCGTTCGATGCGCCTATTTATGGTACTCGGTTCCTACTCTTTTTTTCATCCAGTCCTCCGGGACCAAGAATCAGTTGTGGTTGCCTTAAAAAATTATGCCATGGAGGAGAAGGTTGTGCGAACACAACAGACTGCAGCGTCTGAAGAGTTTCGCGATACCTGCTCTTCGGCGTCCTCACCCGTTTATTTCATCTGAATTATTTTCAAGGTCGGCCACAAAGGCTTCTCCTGAGGCAAGGGTTGAGGTTCGGTGCATCCCGCCCGTATTCCCTCTTGTGTCCGCCGGGATGGTCTTGGTGCTGGTCTCCTCCAGCATGGAAAGCAGGGCCCGCCGGAACCGCTGGTCCCGGAACCAGTCCTGGCTGGCCGGCAGGTGTCCCCATGCCGTTGACCAGTGCCCGAAGAGACGTCCGTCTTCGTTCGTCGCCGCTGCGGGGAGATGGGCAATCCTGGCATAGATCCAGCGGAGGGCATACGGGACATCGGCGCAATCCACCGGGATGTCATAGCGGATGAAAAAATCCTCGGTAACCGTCTTCTCCACCCAGGCGGCATACCGCTGTTCCTCGGCGATGTCCCAGCGCCTCGATCCTACCTGCCAGACCTGTCCCGCAGACTCCCAGGTTTCGGCCGAGCCTGCACCTCCCCAGCAGAGAACACAGAGGGCCAGGAGGATAAGTGAGCGATACCCCATCAGAGCGCGGCCGGGCAGTGGCCGTTCTCTCGGTCACCTGCCGTTCCAGGCCGGACTGGGATTGTTGGAGCTTTTTCTCCACGACCTTACGGGCGGCAATCTCCCCCTTGAGGCGCTCATTCCGGACACGAAGCCTGGCGACCAGATCCTGCCTCTCAAAGCTGCGTCTTGCCTTGCTGAGCAGGTCGTCCATGTCACAGGGCTTCAGCAGGTAGTCATCGGCGCCCAGTTGCAGGGAGTGGACGGCCGAACCGATATCGCCATGCCCGGTCAGGATAATCACACCGATATCCGGATGCAGACGCTTCGCCTGTTTCAATACTCCCAGGCCGTCCACCACGGGCATCAGCAGATCGGTAATCATCAGGTCATATCGCCCGGCCCGAAGCCTGTCTATGGCCTTCTGGCCATCACTTGCGGTTGTGACCCTGAAGTCGTTTTGTTCCAGGGCCCAGCCGATGGAGGTCAGGATGGCCTCCTCGTCATCTACCAGCAGTATCGTCTTTTTCATTATCCGTGCTCGTCAGGGGGAGAAATACCGAGAAGGTTGCTCCGTTGCCGGGTTCGCTTTGCACCCCTATACGACCGCCATGCTGTTTGATAATGCCGTAACTGACCGACAGGCCGAGACCGGTCCCCTCAACTCCGGCTTGGTGGTGAAAAACGGTTCAAAGATATGGGGCATGGCAGCCGGGCTGATGCCCGTGCCGTTATCCGCGACATGGACCGCCAGGCCCTCTCCCCTTACCTCGGTGCTGATGGTGATGAGACCGCCCCTCTCACAGGCGTCTGCGGCGTTGGCGAGGAGATTGAGAAGGACCTGCTTCAGCTGATCGTTCACCGCCCTGACGGAAGGAAGAGAGCCGGCATATCTCTTGACGACCGTAATCCCGCGGCTGGAAAGGTCTTTTTTGCTGAGCAGGAGGAGTCCGTCCAGGGTGGCATGCAGGTCCACCGGCCCGGATTTACCCGAGGTCGGCATGTAGAAATCCCGGAGATTGGCGACAAGGCTCTTCATCCGGTTGCATTCCTGCAAGGCCAGGTCAAGGAGTTTTTCTTCCTTGGTTTCCAGGGGGACGTACCTGCCTATCCCCTTTATGATGGTCATGACGCTCTACAGAGGATTGTTGAACTCATGGGCGATGGAGGCGGAAAGATTCCCCACGGCGGCAAGCTTCTCGGAATGCAGCAGCTGCGCGTGCGACTGCTGCAGTTCAAGGGTGCGCTCCCGGACCCTCTGCTCCAGTTCCTCGCGCGCCTTCTCCAGGGTCTCCTTGATCATTTGTTCTTCGGTGATATCGAAGGCGTAATGCAGATAGAGATTCTCGCCCACCGGAATCCAGTAGGCATCCCAATAGATGCAGCCGTCCCGGAACTGATCGCTCAGGGCCTGACCGTTTTCCCGGAGTTTAGGGGCCAGGCACCAGGGGCAGGGGAACTCCTTCCTCAGCCAGGCGGCATAGCAGCGCCGTCCGGGGACAGCCCCCGCCCTTTCGGCGGCCTTATTGGAGGCTACAATCCGGTAGGCAGGATAGTGTATAAGCAGGGCGACACAGGGGAGGGCGTCCATAAAGAGCTGCGGTAATTTCGCCTCGTTACGTAATTTTTCCTCCGCCTGCTTGAGTCCTGTGATATCCCGGCCCACCGCCTGGCATTCGACCACCTTGCCGTCCTGGTCAGAGAGGGCCCTGCCGGACCACTGCTGCCAATAGACCTTGCCGTCCGGCAGACGGACCCGGTGTTCAATGGTCTTAACAGGTCAAAATTATATTCGCAAAGCGAACCTCATCGCAAGATCCTCATTACCTGGCTATAGGCCAGCCTCAATGACCTAAAATATGCGATTAATCCCCTCTCTCTCTTTCCGGACGCGGTTTTTTGCTCTTTATAGATATTGACAGATTCTTTTTGCAGGTATAGACATAGGTTACGTCATTCAACCGGCGGCAGTATTTTTGCTGCAGCTTTTTATGATTTTTTTTTATGCACGCGGCGTCTCTCTCGCGGATTACAATGGACCCAACCATGTCCTTACCTCTTGCTCAATGGGCGGTTTTTTTCTCTTTCCTCTCCGCGATTCTCCCTCTGTTGTTTCTTCGGCGGCCATATCTCCTGGTCAGAATAGCGTTTCTTTTTCTGGGCATCGCAGGCATTGCCTCGGCCTGGGCAGGAGCAACGGCGCTTTTGACAAACCATGTTGAGCAGATCATCCTCCCTCTCGGCCTCCCCTGGCTCCATGTTTTTTTACGCACAGATCCTCTCTCCGGTTTTTTCCTGTTCATTGTCGGATTAATTACTTTTATCATAGCATGTTATGGCCCAGCCTATGTGCGGGCGCATATCGGCGGGCCATGCCCCATCGGCTGCCTGACGTTTTTCACAGGTCTCTTCGCCGGCGGGATGATGCTCGTCCTCCTGGCCGCAGATGCCTATTCCTTTATGATCGCCTGGGAGTTCATGTCTGTCGCCAGTTATTTTCTCGTCGCCTACCAGCATGATCAAGCCGAGAATCGCTCTGCCGCCTTTATCTATCTGCTGATGGCGGTTGTGGGCGGCGCCTTTATTTTGCTCGCCTTTGGTGTTCTTGCCGGATTTTGCGGCAGCTTCAGCTTTGCGGCCATGGCGGCAGCCCAGGTAAGCCCGGCATGGTCCACCATCGCCTTTTTGCTGGCCTTCATCGGTTTCGGCATGAAAGCCGGTATCGTTCCACTACATGTCTGGCTTCCGCTGGCCCATCCTGTCGCCCCCTCGCATATCTCCGCCCTGATGTCCGGCGTCATGCTCAAGGTTGCCATTTATGGTTTCATTCGCTTTGTTTATGGTCTTTTAGGCGGCATTCAGTGGCAATGGGGAGTCCTGGTTTTACTGACCGGCGCGGCTTCAGCGGTTTTAGGGGTATTGTACGCACTGATGCAACACGACCTGAAACGCCTGCTGGCCTATCATAGCGTGGAAAATATCGGAATAATCTACATAGGCCTCGGACTCTCCATGATCTTCCAGGCAACCGGCCATATGGAAATTGCGGCTCTGGCCTTGATCGCCGCCCTCTATCATTGCCTGAACCATGCCGTCTTCAAAAGCCTGCTCTTTTTAGGGGCAGGCGATGTGCTGCAACAAAGTCATCAGCATGACATGGAAAAGATGGGAGGCTTAATCAGAATAATGCCCGTGACCGCCGTCTGCTTTCTGGTTGGTTGTATCAGCATCTCCGCCCTGCCTCCCTTTAATGGATTCGTCTCGGAATGGTTGACCTTTCAGGCGGCATTGCAAGGTACGGTCTTGCGAAGTGGCATTCTCAATGCAATGATCCCGGTCGCCTCGGCCATACTTGCCCTGACGGGGGCATTGGCGGCCGCCTGTTTTGTCAAGGTGTATGGAGTTATTTTCCTGGGACGTCCGCGGAGTCTTCAGGCCGCCGGGACCCAGGAAACCTCCTTCGGCATGCGTTTTGCTCAAATCCTGCTTGCCCTCTGCTGCCTGATCTTTGGTCTCTTCCCGACCTGGGTCGTACATGCAATCAATGTCATCCCGGCAAGGCTTTTGGGCGTCGGCCTGTCCAAGGTTGCCGACAATGGCTGGCTCTGGCTGGCTCCAGTGAGTAAACAGACGGCCTCGTACGGCGCCATCCCGGTCCTGATCGGCCTCCTGGTCAGCTGGTTTATCGTGTTTATTTTCCTCCATGACCCGCGACAAGACAATCGAATCCGCATCGCTCCGGCCTGGGATTGCGGATTCGGGCCGCTGACGCCCCGTATGCAATACACCTCTTCAGCCTTCGCCATGCCTATCCGGCGCGTCTTTTCCTTCGTCTGGTCCATATTCGAAAAGATTGAACCGGCGCGACAGGGCAAAGGCCCCCGCTATTCTCTGCAGATTACCGACTGGGTCTGGCTGATAATCTATTTACCCCTAGGCAAACTCATCCTCAAACTGGCCGAGAGAACATCCCGCATTCAAGGGGGAAATCTTCGTGTCTACCTCTCCTACTCCTTTTTCACTCTGCTGTTTCTGCTTTGGGTGATCGTGTGATAGACTGGATCTTTGCATTTTTACAGACCGTCGGTTTCGTTTTCCTGGCCCCGCTTATGGCGGGCTGGGTCAAATGGCTGAAATGCAGGCTGCAGAACAGGCAGGGACCTGTCCCCTGGCAGCCGTATCGGGACCTGCTTCGACTCTCCAGAAAGCAGGTGGTATTGGCGGATACGGCATCACCCGTCTTTCGTATTGCGCCCTATATTGTTTTCAGCGTCACTGTTGTCGCAGTCTCTGTGGTGCCGATAATTTCAGTGCAGTTGCCGACGGCGGCCCTGGCCGACGTCATCGTGCTGGTTGGCTTCCTAGCCCTTGCCCGGTTCTTTCTGTCACTGGCGGGCATGGATATAGGCACCGCCTTCGGGGGCATGGGGTCTTCCCGTGAGGTGACCATCTCCTCTCTTGCTGAACCGGCTCTGCTGATGGCCCTTTTCACCCTCTCGATGAACGCCTCCAGTACGAACCTGTCAATTGTCATCGCCCATCTCGTCCAGTCGCCTTTTGTGCTCTATCCATCGCTCATCTTTTCGTCCATGGGCTTTATCCTCGTGGCGATAGCCGAAACCGGGCGCATCCCCATCGACAATCCGGCGACCCATCTCGAACTCACCATGATCCATGAAGCCATGATCCTTGAGTACAGCGGTCGCCATCTTGCCATGATGGAATGGGCCGCCATGCTCAAGCTGACCCTCTATTCCGTTTTGATTGCAAATCTGATCGTTCCCTGGGGAGTGGGCATGACACTGGCTCCAAGAGCCCTGATAATCGGCAGCCTGAGCATAACCTGTAAGCTGGTACTGTTGGGGGGTTTTTTGGCTGTTTCCGAGACCGTACAGGCAAAGATGCGGCTCTTCCGCGCTCCACAATACCTGGGACTGGCCTTTATTCTTTCCTTGCTCGGCATGATGAGCCATATCATCCTTGAGGTCCGCTGAATGCTTATTTACACCTTGTCATTCCCCGAACAGGTGGTCCTGATCCTGGCCGCCCTGATCCTGTTGTCCTCTTTCATCATGCTGGCGCAGGTCCGCGTTGACAGTATGATCAACACCTTTGCCCTGCAAGGCCTGCTGTTATGTTTCGCAACGACTCTGATGGCTCTTATTTCCGGAAAATATCATCTTCTCATCTCCGCAGCCTTAACCTTATTTCTGAAGGTCTTCTTTATTCCCGGCCAGTTACGTCTCCTGATCATTCGTCTCAATATCCACCGTGAGGTGGAGGTCCTCGGCAACTCGTCGTTGATCATGCTGTTCGCCGCCGGTCTGGTGCTCTTCAGTTATTATGTCGCCCTGCCCATTCGGGCCTTATCTCTGTTGTCCACGCGGAACACCATTGCAATTTCCCTGGCTGTGGTCTTGATCGGCATGTTGATCGTCATCTCCCGCCGCAAGGCGGTCACCCAGGTTGTCGGATTTATGTCCATGGAAAACGGACTGTTTTTTGCGGCCGTAGTCTCCACATACGGCATGCCTATGGTCGTGGAGCTGGGTGTCGCCTTTGACGTTCTCGTCGCCGCAATCCTCTTTGGCGTCTTCTTCTTTCACATCCGCACGGAAATCGGCAGTCTCGACACCGATCGCCTGAATCGTCTGACAGAGGTCGAGAAATGACGGCGCTTGGTCTAACATTACTTTTCCCTTCTTTGGGTATCTTGCTCCTCGGTTGTATCGGCCATTGGCGGTCCGCGGGGACGGTCAATCTGTTTATCAGCATAATCACCTTTATAACCGCCCTGATTATGGCCGTTGACGTCTTCCAGCACGGCCCCATCCTCTCCGCCGGCAAGCTGTTCTACATTGATGCGTTCAATGTCTATCTCATCTTACTGAATGCCTTCGTCGGCATGACAACAGCCGTTTTCTCAGGACCGTATATGGCCCACGAGATGAAAATCGGCCGCGTGGACGACGGCCGGATGAGATTATACTATTCAATGTATCAGGGCTTTCTCTTCACGATGCTTGTCGCCCTGTCAACCAACAATCTCGGTGTCCTCTGGGTATCCATTGAAGGGGCGACCCTGGCTACCGTCCTGCTGGTCAGCCTGTATCGCACCCGGGAATCCATCGAGGCCGGATGGAAATATTTCATTATCTGCGGTGTAGGCATTTCCCAGGCCTTGTTTGGTACCATTCTTGTCTATTTTGCCGCTGAAAAAACGCTCTCCGGACAGGAGGAGGGATTGCTGTGGACTGTCCTCCATGAACATGCCGGACAAATGGATCCGGGGGTGATGGCCCTGGCCTTTGTTTTT
>JAJYAX010000021.1 GCA_021779275.1 Deltaproteobacteria bacterium
TGCCGATGCCCTGCGCACCATCCTGCCGCCCTGGACGGTCAGCAGTCTGGCCCAGGCCGTGGGCGAACAGGTCTTTGGCGATGAGCAGTACAGACGGGAATCCGTACAGATGTGTGCAGGATTGCGCCTGGAGTTGCAGAAGGACCTGGAGGGACTGCCGGACCTGAAGGTCTTTGATTCCAGTGCAAATTATCTGCTTCTCCGGCTGGAAAACGGGATGAGGGCAACGACGCTCTCCGAGAGGCTCCTGCAGGACGGCATTGCCATTCGCGTCTGCGCCAACTATCAGGGGTTGGATGATTCCTATTTCCGGGTTGCCGTCAGGACCCATGATGAAAATCAGATTTTTCTCCAGGCCTTGAAGGGTGCGCTTACCGGCACTCTCCGGCCTGCAACCGGCCGGGTGCGGGAAAGGACCCCGGCGCTGATGATCCAGGGGACCTCGTCCAATGCCGGGAAGTCGGTCCTGGTCACCGCCCTGTGCCGGATTCTGTTGCAGGACGGGGTGCGGGTGGCGCCTTTTAAGGCCCAGAATATGTCCTTGAACTCCTTCGTCACCCTGGATGGCCTGGAGATGGGACGCGCCCAGGTGGTCCAGGCCCAGGCCGCCCGGCTTGATCCCGATGTCCGGATGAACCCGGTGCTGTTGAAACCGAATTCGGATACCGGCAGTCAGATAATCGTCAATGGCCTGCCGGTGGGCAATATGTCGGTTCTGGAATATGTCGGCTATAAGGGCATTGCCTGGAAGGCCGCCTGTACAAGCTACGACCAACTGGCGGCGGACTACGATGCGATTATCCTGGAAGGGGCGGGCTCTCCCGGCGAGGTGAATCTGAAACACCATGATATCGTCAATATGCGGATGGCCCGGTATGCCCGTTCCCAGGTCCTGCTGGTCGGAGATATTGATCGCGGCGGGGTCTACGCCTCCTTTGTCGGGACCATGGAGGTCCTGGCCGAATGGGAGCGACGGCTGGTTGCAGGTTTTATCGTCAACAGGTTTCGGGGGCAGGCCTCGCTGCTTGAATCCGCGCACAGCTACGTGCGCTCCCATACCGGACGGGATGTCCTGGGCGTCGTTCCCTACCTGCATGATCTGGGGATACCCGAGGAGGATTCCGTCTCCTTCAAGGCCGGACTCTTCGATGCGGCACGTCCCGGCTGTCCCCATGTTGAGATCGCCCTGATCAGTCTTCCCCATATCTCCAACTTCACCGACATCGAGCCCTTCGTGGCGGAGCCCGACGTCCATCTGCGGGTGGTCTCCCAGGCGCGCGAGCTGGGACGGCCGGATGCAATCATTATTCCCGGCTCAAAAAACGTGATCGGAGACCTGAAGGCCCTGCAGGAAAGCGGGCTGGCGGAGGCAATCGGTTCGCTGGCCCATGACGGCTGCGAGATTGTCGGCCTCTGCGGCGGCTACCAGATACTCGGGAAGCGGGTCGAGGACCCTCACTCCATCGAATCCCACCAGGGGGATATTGCCGGCCTGGCCCTGCTGGATGTGGTCACCCGGCTGGAGCGGAAAAAACAATTGATACGCCGGCAGGGTATCCATGGCGCATCGGCCCTGCCGGTGCACGGTTATGAGATCCATCATGGGATCTCTGCCTCGTCCCTGGCTCCGGTGCTGACCTTTCCGGATGGGGCTCGTTGCGGTTCAACCACCGCCGACGGCCGCATCTGGGGGACCTATCTCCACGGGATTTTCGATGCCGACCCCTTTCGCCGCTGGTTTATCGATGGCCTGCGGAGACGAAAAGGCCTGACCTGTGACGGCCGGATTCTGGCCTCCTATGATCTTGAACCGGCCTTCGACAGGCTGGCGGATATCGTCCGGGGAACCCTCGACATGAACCGGGTCTATGCCTTGCTGGGTCTCTGATATGTCGGGAAATCGAATTTTTGAGGTTGTTGCCGATGTCCTTTGAGATGCAGATAGCCCTGGCCCTGCTTGTCGATCAGCTGGCAGGCGATCCTCGCTGGCTCCCCCATCCCGTCCGGATGATCGGCTGGTTTTGCCAATGGTTTGAGGGAAAATACCGCTGTCTCCTGGCGAACAAAAGACTGGCCGGATTCTGCACCGTGATCTCCGTCCTCCTGGTCACCATGCTCGCTGTCGGCATGCTCTTGACGGTTGCAACCTCCCTGTCTTCCGTCTTGGCTGATGTCCTGGCCATCCTTATGGTGTATGCATCGGTTGCGGCCAGGGATCTTATCGTGCACAGCAGGGGTGTTTACACCTGTCTCCATCCCGACGAGGATATCGATGCGGCCAGAAAGGCGGTGGCGATGATAGTCGGAAGGGACACGGACAACCTTGACCGGGCGGGGGTGAGCCGGGCCTGTGTTGAGACGGTGGCCGAAAACATGGTGGACGGGGTGACCGCGCCTCTTTTTTTCGGCATCCTCTGCAGCCTGCTTCCCCCTGTCTATGGTCTGGATGCCATCGGCCTTGCCGCCCTGGGGGCCATGACCTATAAAGCCGTCAACACTATGGACTCCATGTTCGGCTATAAGAACGACACCTATCTGGAGTTCGGCTGGACGGCGGCCAGGCTCGACGATATAGCCAACTTCATCCCGGCCCGGCTGAGCGGTCTCCTGGTGATCGTCGCAGCCTTCATCCTGCAACTCGACTGGCGAAGGGCGGCAAGGATCTTTTTCCGGGACAGGCTGCAGCATAGCAGTCCCAATTCCGCCCATACCGAGGCGGCTGTAGCCGGAGCCCTGGGGATTCAGCTGGGCGGGGATGCCTTTTATTTCGGCCGGCTGACCATGAAGCCTACCATGGGCGAGAAGACACGGGAGGTCAGTGAAAAAGACATCGTGAGCACGGGCAGAATAATGCAGATAGGCGCACTCTTTTTCGCAGTCCTGCTGCTGCTTATACGAAGAGCGATTCTTGAGGGATAGGTGATGAATATTCCAGCATTTCTTGTCGGCGGGACAACCAGCGGATCCGGCAAGACCACCATCACCGTGGGCCTTCTTGCCGCCCTCAGGCAACGCGGCCTCAAGGTGCAGCCCTTCAAGTGCGGACCTGATTTTATCGATCCGACGCTCCACACCATGGTTACCGGCAGGGTTTCCCGGAACCTTGACCTGCAGATGGCGGGTCCGTCCTTCTGCCGCACCTCTTTCATGCGAAATATCGAAGGAGTGGACGTTGCCGTCATTGAAGGCGTCATGGGGCTGTATGATGGCGGCCGGGCCAGTTCCGCAGCCCTGACCCGTGCCCTTTCACTGCCTGTTGTTCTGGTCATTGATGTTCGATCCGCCGCCGAGAGCGTTGCCGCGGTCTTAAAGGGATTCGAGATGTATGACCGGGAGGTGCGAATCTCCGGTGTGATTTTCAATCGGGTGGGCTCAGGCCGGCACCGGGAATTGATTCGTGATGCGGTGACGAAAAACTGTACCACCGAGATACTGGGGTTTTTCCCGAGGGATGCTGAATTCACCATCCCGGAAAGACACCTCGGTCTCCATATGGGAGAGGAGTCTCCCTTAAATGCGGAACAGATTAGCAGCCTTGCCCGGGCCATAGAAGAGCATATCGATATTGATCGCCTCTTGCAGGTAAGCACGGCCGCGATCAACGGCAGTGTCGAGAGTGTGGGCCGCCTGCCTGTCGAGCAGAGAGCCAGACTGGCCGTCGCCAGGGACCAGGCCTTCTGTTTTTATTACCAGGACAACCTCGATCTCTTCGAGCAGGCGGGCATCGATCTTGTTTTCTTCAGTCCGCTGCATGACGCACTGCTCCCCGAGAACATCGACGGCATCTATATCGGAGGAGGCTATCCGGAGTTGTATGCGCAGCAGTTAAGCGGCAACGAGGAGATGCGGCGGCGGATCAAGGATTGGGTTGATTGCGGCGGGCCTTTATACTGTGAATGCGGCGGGTTTATGTATATGGCGACGGAACTCATTGACCTTACGAACAACCACTTCGCCATGGCAGGGGTCTTCCCGGCAATCATCGTGATGAAGGACAGGCTCAGCCGGCTTGGGTATAAAGAGGTCAGGCTCACCGGCAACTGCCTGCTGGGAAAGGCAGGCGACAGACTCTTCGGGCATGAATTTCACTATTCGACCATCCAGGAGATCGATCCCTCCCTTACCACGGTCTACCAGTTGCAGGACGGGAGCAAAGAGGGGTATGTTGTCAAGAATGCCCTGGGGGGCTATGTGCATCTGCACTTTGGTCAATCGGCAGAAGCGGTCGGATGTTTCTATAATTTTTTACGGAAGGGAAGGGGAGAAAACTGATGGTCACTCTACAACAGGTCAAACCTCTGCAGATAGAGGCGGAGAGTTTTCGGATCATCGAGCAGGAATTTTCCGAGCAGACCGGACATCGTCCCGAGGAGTACGGGCCGGACAGGTTCAAGGTCATTCAAAGGGTGATCCATGCCACCGGCGATTTCTCCTTTGCCGCCAATCTGTCCTTTCATGACCGGGCGATCCATGCGGGTCTTACTGCCATCAGAACGGGCAGGAACATTCTCATTGATGTCAATATGGGGGCAGCCGGCATCAGCCGCTCCATCCTGCACACATTCGGCGGCGAGGTGATCTGCCGGATAGGAGATAAGGAGGCGGCCCGGATTGCCAAGACCAGAGGACTTACCCGTTCCGAGGCGGCCTTTGAGCTGGCCGTGGGAGACAATATCGGCATTGTCGCCATCGGCAACGCCCCGACCGCGCTTCTTGCCGCCATGCGGCTTATCGAGGAGGGAAAATTCAATCCCGATCTGGTGATCGGGGTGCCGGTTGGATTTGTTAACGCTCAGGAATCAAAAGAAATACTCTCGATGAAAGACTATCCTTTCATCGCGGCGCTCGGACGCAAGGGAGGCACTCCGGTGGCTGTCGCTATCATCAATGCCCTGTTGCGGCTGGCGGAGGCGGGAGGACTTATCGCCTGAGAGTGGTGCTCTCTCAGGGCTTGACAATCGGCTGCGGGAATGCTACTGGTTCGGCGGATTTTTCAGGTCGTCGAACAAAGAGGATATGATATTTAAAAAATAGAGAAGCGGAGGAAGTGCTGTAATGGAAAGAACATTTGCCATCATAAAACCGGATGCGTTTGCCGCCGGCAATGCCGGAAAGATTATCGCCAGAATTTATTCAGAAGGATTCAAGATAGTTGGAATAAAAAAACTGTACCTGAGCAAGATTGAGGCGGAAGGTTTCTATGCCGTGCACAGGGAGCGGCCGTTTTTTGGCGAACTGACCGACTTTATGAGCAGCGGGCCCTGTATTGTCATGGTGCTTGAGGCCGGCAATGCCATCAAAAAATGGCGCGATCTGATGGGAGCCACCAATCCGGCCGGCGCCGCAGAGGGAACCCTGAGGCGTCAGTTCGGCTCATCCGTCGGCGAAAATGCCACCCACGGTTCCGACGCCCCGGAGACCGCCGCCTTTGAGATGGGCTATTTCTTCTCAGGCCTGGAACTGTTGTAACTCTCTGCATCCGGGCTTTCATGAACCGGGTGCAGGTCCTTGTCGCTGAAAATGACGCGAACGGGGAAGGCCTTCGTCTTTCGGAGCCGTCGCCGGTCGCGTTTTCAGGTCACCTCTCCGGCGTCTTTTTCAGGTAATCCATGATGGAGGGAAGGCTCTCCAGTAAGGCCTCCACAACCGGTTTGTCAAAGTGTTCTCCCGCCCCGTCTTTTATGATGGAGATCGCCCTTGGGAGTGATAATGGCTCGTAGCTGAAGGTCTCGTTCTCCGTATATTTGGGATAATCCCTCTTCTCGGTCAGGGCGTCAAATATATCGGCCACCGCCATTATCCGTGAGGAGAGCGGGATTTCGTCCCCTTTTAACCCCTTTGGATATCCCGTCCCATCTATTTTCTCGTGATGGGAACTGGCAACAAGGGGCACAGTGTCCATACATTCAGGAAAATAAAAATTTTCAAGAATCGCTCTCGTTTTTGCAGAATGACTCTCCATAATAGCCTTTTCTTCAGGAAAAAAACGTCCGTTTTTTAGGAGGATGGAATCTGGGATTGCGATTTTCCCTATATCGTGCATCAAGGCGGCAAATTTCAGTATCCGAATCTCCTGTTCAGGCAGATTCATCTTTTGAGCGATCAGCAGAGAGATGTCCATAACCCGTTCGGAGTGACCGGCGGTCAAGGGATGACGAGCATCCACTGTGGCGGAAAGCGTTCTGATGGAGCTGTCAAAAGACAATCGCAGTTCTTCATGGAGCTTGAAATTTTTGATGATTCTTGCCGCCTGGTTGGCGATGGCGGTAATGAGTCCCAGGTCCTTCATGCTGAAGGCATTGATCCTGGCCAGTGAAGAAAGGATCATAATGCCGAGAAGTTCCTCCTGGAACATCATAGGTACGGAGATGGTGGATTTCACCCCTTCGAGCATGATGGATTCTGAGAGGTTGAATCGGTCATCCGAGGGGACATTGGTGGAGATAACCCCTGTTTTTTCTTCCTGCACATATCTGACCAGCGTGGACGACACGGTAAGTTTCGTCTCTTTGCCGCGGGTTTTGTAGCTATGGGGCGCCATGTTCCCCTTCTTGTCGGGAAGGAGAATAATGCCGTGATCATATTCAAGAAATTCAAAGGTTCTGACCAGAATCCGATCCAGTGTCTTTCCCAAGTCCCGTTCAAGGTTCATTTCGTTCTGAAGCTCATAGGTCACCCTGAGCTTCTCGTAATCTGCTCGCAGATCCTTTTCGTTGTGGATTTCGTCTTCAGGCAGAAAACGGGTTTCCTGCTGCGGGGATAAGGCGGAACTGAAAAGGCCCTTGTTCTCATCCCTGATTTCCACCATCTGAGCGGCAGGTTTTTCCTCTCCTTCGAGGAGCAGTCTAACGTTGCCAAGGCGAATTTCATCCCCGATATACACCCTGGTTTTGTTGTGTATTCTGCGATTATTGACATAGGTCCCGTTGGTGCTTGACCTGTCTTCGATACAACATATCTGGTTGGCATCCATCATGATCAGGCAATGGTTTTTTGATACTGAAGGGTCGGGAATCCGGATACTGTTACCGGCATGTCTGCCGATGGAATTCAGCGCCTGCAGCTCGACTTTCCGCCTGCCGGAAGATGAGACAATAATGAGACTGGTCATGGTGGATCCCTTAAGAAGGAATTGCCTGGAAACCGCATCCCTGTGTTATCTTTTTATCATACCGACTCCAGCACTAAAAGACGAGGATGAAAAAATGCCCCTGGTTTTCAAAAATCCGATTATTCTTTCCCTGAACCCGATTGTTCAGCTTGCAACCGGACCGGGTGGTCTCTTTTTATATGCCGAAAATTCTGTATATTTTTGCGGTAACGCACACTGTTCTTTACTCGGAGGATTCATTATCATTGAATTTTGAATAATGACCTGATATATACCTGTAACCGGAATGGGGTGAGGGAAGGTGAGATGCAGGGTGGGAAAGCAGATGCCTGGAACCATGAGAATCCACGTGGAGAACCTTCCGGCCGTAAGGCGGTTATTAAAAAAATCACAGACAGATACAATCGCCACTTTAGCTCAGATGGTAGAGCGGCGCTCTCGTAAAGCGCAGGCCAACGGTTCGATTCCGTTAAGTGGCTCCAATAATAAGGGGTAAGGTGAGACATCACCTTACCCCTTTGTCTTTGGTATCGGTAAAATCAGTGGTCGGAATCCGATCTTGAAGATTGGAAAAATTCATCCCGATAACAAACGCGGTTTACGGTCTCATTGCCCCGGGAGGCTTGATAAAGTGAAAGAAAAGATGGAAGAGAAAACAAATCTGCAGGAAATGTTCGAGCTGCTGAAAGACGTTTATGAAAATCTTTTGCCTTTTGACCGCCTGCTCGGCGTTAAAGTCGTCAGTCTCACAGAAACGGATGTCCAGGTCCGGATCGATATGCGGGACGAGCTGATCGGTAATTTCGTGCGCCGAATTCTGCATGGAGGTGTCATCGCATCGGTGCTGGATCTGACCGGCGGCCTTATTGCCTCAGTGGAACTGGTGAAGCATATGGAGCATCTGAAAATGGACGAGATCGGCAAGCGCCTGATGAAGATGGGGACCATTGACCTGCGAGTCGATTATCTGAGGGCCGGAGAGGGGAAGTATTTCATAGCCTCCGGTTCTGTGCTGCGGAAGGGAAACCGTGTGGCGGTCGTCCGTATGGAACTCTACAATGACCAGAACCTGCTGATTGCCGCCGGAACCGGGACCTATCTGGTGGGCTGATCCCGGACCCGGCTGGCTGCAGGAAAATCAAAGGCAGACCTGGACTTTTTAGCCTCGGGTCAGCCTTTGGTCTGCCGTTCTTCTCTTATTGATTCCATCTCTTGTGAGGCTCTTGTCCCCCTGGTTGCGCCCCCCGGTGGGAGTTGTGTTGTTGTACCGCTGGTGACTGATGTTGAAATCCGGTGTTTTGCCGTTGCACCGCCGGTGACTGATGTCGAAATCCGGTGTTTTGCCGTTGCACCGCCGGTGACTGATGTCGAAATCCGGTGTTTTGCCGTTGTACCGCCGGTGACGAATGTCGCGCGTCAGGCCGGCGGAATGAATCATGCGGCCGGCGACTAGGCTGCTGCCTTTCCCAATGCCTGCTCCTTTCCCAGCCCCTCCAGTTCCTTTGGACATGATCGTAGTGCATCCTTTCATAATTCCATTCACGACCGTGCCAACGATGCTCCCTGTAGTCACGCCTCCAGTCCCAGTCCCTTGGGAAGTGTCTGTAAAAATACGGGACATGTCGATAGTACCCCCAACCTGAATCATAGGAGCGCGAACGATACCAGCGTCCCTCCCACGGACGCCACCACCAGCCGTTGTAAAAGAAGATGTCGGCTTCCACGTCAGGTGCGACGTAAACATTCGACCCCGGCAGCACAACCAACTCCGGCGGCCCTCCAAAGACAATGGGTGGAGGCAGACCGATGCCAATGCCGATGCCGACATGTACCTCCGCCATGGCTGGAAGAGGGAATGTGCAAACCAGGGCCAACAGCAGTGCCCCCCCAAGGATCTTTCTTTTTGTAGTGACTGTTTTCATGATGGTTATATCTCCTCTTTTCTTCTGCCTTCAAGAGCTTTTCTCGGGCTCGCCGGACTCGTGAGGCGACCTGACGGAATGGAGTCTGCCGCCCCCGAGCCCACCTCATCGTATCTGAAATATTTTCTTCAACGCAGTTTGGAGCACCTCCCTATACTCTACTGCTGATGCAGCAACAGTCAAAGGAAAAAAATGAATGCGTTTGGCGAGGCGACGGCGATTTAAAGGGCGTCAAAAGCCGGGGAGTTACATGTCTCTTTGAGTTTTGAAAGCACCTCCGCGTTGATCCCATCAGTAAGAGGGAGTTCATGACTTTCCTGGAATTCATGTAAGGCGGAACGGCTTAGCCGCCCCATGACCCCGTCCACCGTACCCGGATGATACCCAAGATAGCCAAGGTAGATCTGGCCGGCGCGAACAAAGAAGTCGGGCAGGGGGCCCGCTGCGAACTTGGCGTAGGCTGCAGCCAGACGGGTATCATAGCTGTTAATCTCGTAGGACGGCCCGTTGTAGAGACGGGCAAACCTGGTCCAATCGTGGTTGCGAAGGGCCTTGTCAATTCCGCTGTGGACAATTTCCCCCGCCATGGCGAGCAGCTGATTCCTCTCAGAGATGCACATGGCGGCGACCATGTCCTCCACCTCCGCATATCCACAGGTCCCGGCATTAAAACCCATGACCTGTCCTATGCCCCAGGAGGTGCTACGCAGCGCTGCCGTCCGATCCAAGGCCATGGCCCGGCCCAGACGGTCATACTGGTTGGCGCCACCAGCCCCATAGCCTCCGGGTGACCGGTTGCTGATGTCGGGATGGGCGACATCGAACCTGCTGTCTGTTTCCCGACTGAAGATATGCCGTTCATACAGAATAAAAGGGCGGCGGTCGGGCAAAAATCCGCACCCTCTTGTCTCGACTGTAACTTTAAAGTCATGCATCTGTTCAAACATCTCAGTGATTGCTTTTGGCTGGGTCAAGCCCTCTCTCCAGGCCTTTTTTTCAACAGTCCCGATAAAAAGGTACTCATTGCCGATAACACCGGGTTTGTATTGCCTGAACATCTCTGTCAATAAATGCTCGATTTCATGTCTATGGGCTATGAGCAGATCACAGTATTTGCAGTAACGACAGGTATAGCCGAGGGCTATCGGATACTTAGGGGGCAATGTGAATCAACAGCGCAACCTTGCGTTGCCCCGTCCTGTCTTTACAAAAAGGGCAACAGGTGAAGCGTTGGTCCGGATAGGGATTGATTACGAAATTATATAAAGGGGACATCCATGATAAGTATTGTCAAGAGGAAAACGGAGATTTCCCTTAACCTCCAAGGAATGCTCAG
>JAJYAX010000022.1 GCA_021779275.1 Deltaproteobacteria bacterium
ACGTCGAATCACCGGCTATGTTCTTGGAGTACTTCCTGACGAAGTTGTGGATTATATCTTGAAACCCGTTGTTGAGGTCCTGGACAGAGAGCCACTCTTTCACGCCAATCTCATTCCGTTTTTTCGTTGGATGGCCGGATATTACCATTACCCCATCGGCGAGGTCATAAAGACGGCCTTACCGGCCGGGCTAACATCGGGAAGTGAAATAAAAATAATTCTCACCGATGCGGGTCGCGAAAACCTGAGCAACTGGTCGGATCCCTCAACTCCCGAACCTGTTTGGTTCCAGGAATTGCTGGCAAAAGGATATCTGACGCCCGGTATGAGCAAAAAGCTCTTACGCGACAAAAAACAGAAGAAGGTACTGACCGCGTTATTAAAAGTAGCCTACCTTACACTCTCCGAGCAGCACCGGAAAGACGGCATACGAGAAAAGGAAGAGGTCTGCTATTCGCTTGCTTCCGGAATTGAATTCCCTGCTGATGCTATCTGCTATAATGAACGGATGTTCGATGCCTTCCGTAACCATTTACAGGAGAAGATCTCCTTCGAACTGAAGAGAACCGAAGTCAAGACCATCTATTATCTCGATATTCTCAGGAATACCTCCGGAAATACGCAGGTTCCCCGGAAGGATCTGTTGAAGGAGTATCCTGGGGCCGCCACGGCAATTCAGGAATTGGTGGCGAAGAAGGTTGTTTTCCGCACTGTCACCAGGGTTTTCAGAAATCCCTTCGGGAGTCAGCTTGCCCATTTTCCTTGTCCTGAAAAGCTTACTGCCGAACAGCAGAAGGCAGTTGAAAAAATCGCAAGCGCACTCAGTTCAGAACAATTCCACACTTTTCTTCTGCATGGGGTCACCGGTTCCGGAAAAACCGAGGTTTATCTCAAGGCGGCCGAAAAAGCCCTGGCCAATGGAAGAGACGTTCTGGTCTTAGTTCCCGAGATAGCATTGGCGACCCAGCTTGAGTCCCATTTCGTATCCCGTTTCGGTGATCAGGTTGTCCTGCTGCATTCGGGGCTTTCCACTGGTGAACGGTTTGACCAATGGTCTTTGGCCGCCTCAGGGAAGGCTAAAATAGTCATTGGCGCCCGGTCGGCGATCTTTGCACCTCTGCAGAATCCGGGCTTAATCGTCGTGGATGAAGAACACGACTCGGGATATAAGCAGGACGATTCCCTGCGCTACCAGGGTCGTGATCTGGCGGTCCTGCGGGGGCGCACCCATAACGCAGTTGTAGTGCTCGGCTCGGCGACCCCTTCCGTCACCAGTTATTACCATGCGATGCAGGGAAAATATACCCTGCTGAAGATGACCAGGAGGGTGGAAGGGCGTCCCATGCCTGTGGTCACCGTCATTGATCTGCGAAAGAAGTCTGTCTCAGGGGAAAAAGGAGTTTTCCGCAGTGAACTTCGGGAGGCCCTGGCGGAAAATCTGTCCCGAGGGGAGCAGAGCATGCTCCTGATGAACCGGCGCGGGTTTTCCTCCACTGTCTTCTGCAAGGAATGCGGCACCCCGGTTGAATGTATCCACTGTCATGTCTCCCTGGTTTTTCATAAACAGCAACAACGGCTGGTCTGTCATTACTGCGGGTATAATCTGACGCAGAGGCTGGTCTGTTCCAAATGCAGATCAGAGACCCTTGTTCCCATGGGATTCGGGACGGAGAGGATTGAAGAAGAGGTTCGATCTCTTTTCCCGGATGCACGGGTGGCGCGTCTGGATTCCGACACGGCTGTTGACAGAAAAAAATTTCTTCAGGTCCTGAAGGCTATGTACAACCGGGATATCGATATTCTGATTGGTACCCAGATGATTGCCAAGGGACATCATTTTCCCCACGTCACCCTTGTGGGTGTGGCCTGGGCCGATGGTAGCCTGAATATGCCGGATTTTCGGGCCGCCGAGAGGACATTTCAATTACTCTCTCAGGTGACCGGGAGAGCAGGCAGGGGTGAAACCCCGGGCAGGGTGATTGTTCAGACCATGCAGCCCGAACATTATTCGATTGTCTTTGCCAGGAATCACCAGTTTGAGGAACTGTACGAGCGCGAACTGAAGATAAGAAAGATGCCTTTTTTTCCACCCTTTGTTAGATTAATAGCCTTTCTGATCCATGGCGAGAGTGAATTGGACGTCAGGACGGCGGCCGCAAATGTGGCGACATGCTGCCGGGAGATTGTCGCAGGCATCTGTCAATCTGCCGACGGCCAATCACCAACCGGCCTTGAGGTTCTGGGACCGGCTCCGGCGCCAATTGACCGGCTGTGTGATCGATACCGTTGGCAGGTCATGATCAAGGGACGGCAGGTTGAAGAACTCCATAGGGTCTGCAGCGGGGTTGTCATCATGGCCAAGAGGCTGACTGCCGGAGACACACGCATAGCCGTCGATGTGGACCCCGAAAACATGATGTGACTATTTTCAGGAGGTGATCTTTCCGGCAGGCTCCGGAAAGAAAAGAGTCCTCAGGGAACGCAGATCGTCATCGATTTCCATATTGAGAATTTGAGCCAGGGCATTCAGGATAACAATGGCATTCCGGTCGGCATCCAGTCGCGAGGCATGCTTGATCTTGTTGAGAATGCCCTTGTTGACAGTCTCGATCTCCTGATAGTATGACTTAACGTTTTGAAGGAAGAAATCGCTGGGGCCGCCTTGCTGGTAGCTGAAGTATTGACGCAGCAGGTAAACGGAGATTGAACGGAACATGGCCTCGTCAACCGTTGCAAAGGGGAGATGAAATCTGGCCATCGGTTTCAGGATCTCCATGGTCGGACAACCGCTGGTTGCCATGATAATTCCCATAATGGAGCTGAGGCCATCCTGGACCAGGGTGTTTTTCGTTACTGTCCTTTCCGCAGTGATACAGGAAACATTACAGGATTCATGGGATACTATGTCTTTGAAGGACGTGACCAGTTCCGAGATGTTTACAGCAATTGGGCAATGGGGCGCCGTCTTTTTGTCCAGACTACAACAGGTGCACTGGTGGTCTGCCAGATTGGTCCAGTCGGGCCGGTTATGAATGGTCGATTTAAAAAGGAGGGTGTGGCAATCAAGCTGAATCAAAAATCGCTTCTTCAATCCGCTGGGGAAATCGAAACAATATTTGTACGTGATGTCGTTAGCATTCATTTGGTCAGAATTTAAACCATTTCTTCTTGGGTGTAAAGAGTGTTACCCGGTTGCGGCCCTGATTTTTCGCATCGTAGAGCGCAGTATCAGCCATATTTATGAATTTGCTTTTAGAAAAATGATCTTCAGTTGCCGGTCTATTACAGGCAAGACCAAAGCTGGCCGTAACATGGTAGATCTGATGGTTTTCTTCAAAGGATGATTTCTCGATCGCCTCTCTTAATTTCTCGCCGACTGCAAGTCCTTGTTCACTGTCCGTCTCAGGGAGAATGATCACGAATTCTTCGCCGCCATATCGCGCCAGGGTATCGTATTGCCGCAGGTTGGTCTTGAGAACTCGAGCAAATTCTCTCAGAATAAAGTCCCCAACCTGGTGACCGTGGGTATCATTGAAGATCTTGAAGTGATCTATATCGATGAGTAAAAGCGAGATATATCCCTCATTTCTGTTTGATCTGTTGATTTCCTGATCCAGGGCGTTTTGAAAATACCTGTGGTTGTAGACTTCGGTTAAACCGTCGATATTGGCAAGGTTGTCGAGAATTTTGTTTTTATTCACAAGTTCCTTGGTGAGATTTTCCAGAGCAATCTTTGCTTCGATGAGCTGTTTGTTCATCTGAGAATAATCAAGGTTCAATAGACTGAGGCGAACATTTGCCTCTTGAAGGATATCTTGGACCGATTTCGTGTTCTGGATCTGCAGTCCGAAATATTTCCCGGCTTGATCTACGCGCGAATGGATATCGTTCAGAATAGAGTCGATCTGATCGGTTCGAAGGCCAAGGAGCTTCTTTGCCTCCTTTTTGAACTGCTTATGATATTCCTCCGGTTTAGTGGAGAAAATAATATTGATGAGCAGGTCTGAAAGATAAACGGCTTTAGTGGTCAGCTGTACTTTTTGATTGTCTCCCTGGTAGGAAGCGGGATCGTGGTGATGGAGTATCGGCAGAAGCAGAATAGGTGGAAACCCCCAGTGCCTGGCTACCTCATGCCCTATAAAACAGTGGTCAACGCCGAAAATGGATATCTCCGTGCCGATGCGGTCATGCTGGTCATCCTCAATGCTGGCCAGTACTTTATCATATTCTTCCGGAAATGTTCTGGCAAAAATCAACTCTCCGAGATTCTGCAGGAGGCCCGAAACGAATATCTCTTCCGTATTGGCATCATTGACCTTTTCCAGAATAAGCCTGGAGGCGACTGCTGAAGCCAATGATTTTTCCCAGAATTTCTCAAAATTAAAATTGCTGGCTTTCTTTCCGGTCTTGATGGTCAGAAACGAAAACGACAAAACCAGGCTTCGTACGGCATTGGTGCCAAGGATTGAAACGGCCTGCTGAATAGAACCGACCTGTTGGGGGAAACTGTAAAAGGCTGAATTGGAGACCTTGAGGATCTTTGCGGAAAGAGAGATATCCTGAGAAACAAGATCAGCAATATCCGATAAAGTGGTATCTTCTTTGGATGTGAGTGAGATCAGTCTGGATGCAACCGTTGGCAGGGTCGGAAGTTCATCGGAACTGAGAACGGCCTTTAAAAGTTCGTCTTTTTGCATGGTGTTCGACCTGGATAATCCGCAAAGAGTGATAGAGAAATAATATTTTCAGATCCAATTATACTGTTTCCGCTGTTCGAGTTGCAAGTTCGGACAAAAAAATGCTGTAACAACCCTTTGAAAGGACAGCGGTCAGAATGCCTCTCCTGCCTCCGGATATGTGCATATTTCACCGCAGGGACTTTGGAAAACCAGGTTTTTCCCTCGTGCAAGGACAAAATCCGGAGAGAGGGGGATTTTCCCCTTGCCGCCGGGGGCGTCAAGGGCGAAGGTTGGAATGCCCATCCCCGATACCCTGCCGATAAGATGACGAATGATGGCGATCCCTGTTTCTGTAGTGGTTCGGAAGTGATTTGTGCCACGGGTCAAATCGGCCTGAAAGAGATAGTAGGGTTTGACTCGTACACGCAAAAGTGCGCGCATAAGGGCCAGTATTACGGATGGGTCGTCATTAATACCCTTCAAAAGAACCGTTTGACAGCCAAGAGGAATACCGCCATCGGCCAGAAGGGTGCAGGCCCTGGCTGCTTCGGGGGTTATTTCATCGGGATGATTGAAATGGGTATTGATGAAGAGGGGATGAAATTTTTTCAGGATTGTAACGAGCCTTTTGGTAATACGCATGGGCAGCGTGCAGGGTGCTCTGGTGCCGATGCGGATGATTTCGATGGAAGGGATTCTCCGCAGCGTGAACAGCAGTTTTTCGAGAACCTCATCATCAAGCAGTAAGGGGTCGCCGCCGGAGATCAGAACATCCTTGATTGCAGGAGTTTTTCTCAGATAATCAAAACCGGCCTGGATGGTGTCGTCGGATATATGCATCCTCTCCGTCCCGACCTTGCGTTTGCGTGTACAAAACCTGCAGTACATTGCACATTGGTTTGTTACAAGAAACAAGGCCCTGTCCGGATAACGGTGCACGAGATTGGGTACGGGGCTGAGGTTCTCTTCTCCGAGAGGATCTGCAATGCAGACGGTATCCTCCAGCTCAGCGGGGTCTGGAACGGCCTGTTTCCAAAGAGGATCATGGGGGGTTTTTATGAGATTTAAAAAATATGGATTAATACGCATCGGAAAGTTTGCTATTACCTCCTCCAATACTGTATTATTGCAATCCAAATGCTTTTGCAGGGCCGAATAGGTGGTAATGCTTTTCTGTAATATGTCTTTCCAGTGTGTCATAGTGAACCATTATGGAGCAAAGTGATCTGCTTGTCAATCTGGCAAACAGTCAAAATAGAACTGAGGAATAATCAACAGGGATTCAACAATGGCAGAGAACCAATATAGGTTTAAGTATGATGAGTATGGAAATACTCAAGAAATTCTGGTTTTTGCAAGTGGCGCCTCCATTCATTCCATCAGTTTTCTGAATAAAGGCACGGCATTCAATCTTGCCGAAAGGAAACAGCTTGGCCTGGAGGCGGCCTTGCCTCCGGCTGTTCGTGATCTTGAGCATCAGATTGAGGCAACCACCAGTAAGGTCGATAAGAGACAGGATGATGTGCAGAAATTCGTTTTTATCCGGTCGCTCTTTGATCGGAATGTGACGCTGGCGCATGCCCTGATAAAAAGCAATATTGAAAAATACATCGGCATTATCTATACCCCGACCATTGAGCTTGCGGTGAAGCAATACTCCTCCATGTTCAGACAGGCAAATGGCCTGCATTTTTATCCCGGCAATATAGATAATGCCGAAAACATTCTGCGCCAATTTCTGCACAGGGATATCAGGATAGCAGTCGTTACCGACAATCAGGGCATACTCGGCCTGGGGGATCAAGGCGCCGGTGGTATTGCGATATGTCTTGGAAAATTAATGCTGTATACCCAAGGTGCAGGGATAGCTCCCTGGCATTGTCTGCCGATCTCTCTCGATGTGGGGACAGACAACAAGGCCTTGCTTACCGATAACGAATACCTGGGCTGGCGGCATGAACGGCTTCAGGGAGAAGAATATCTAAAATTCATCGGGAGATTCGCCCGGGCCTTCAGGAATGTTTTTCCCAATGCGATATGTCAGTGGGAGGATTTTTCCAAACAGAACGCCTACAGCATACGGGATGCATTTGCCGATGATTTGATATCCTTTAATGAGGATATTCAAGGTACGGGAGCGATTATCCTGGCTGCGATCTTCACTTCCATGAGAATTAAAAAAGAGCATCTCAAGGATCAGGTCTTCCTGATCCATGGCGCAGGTACCTGTGGGATCGGTATCGCCGAACAGATCGAAATTGCCTTAATGGAAGAGGGGCTCTCCTGCCGGCAGGCAAAAGACCGGATCTTCACCTTTGATTCAAAGGGTATTGTCAGGACCGATCAGGATAAAGAACTCTATAAGGTCCGGTTCGCAAAGGATCCTGATCGTTTTCCGTGGGTAAAAAACCAGGATGCCTGTCTGGATGAGGTGGTCAGGCATGCCGGTATCACTGTGCTTATAGGAACATCGGGCCAGGGAGGTTGCGTGGGCTGTTTTACCCCGGAGGTTGTTGAAGCGATGGCCGAAAACACGGAACGTCCCGTGATTCTGCCTCTTTCCAATCCGATAGCAGTGATTGAAGCCCTTCCTTCCGATATCTATGACTGGACCAATGGTAAGGCTCTGGTCGCAACCGGAAATTCCTTTGAGCCCTATGTCCTGAATGGGAAGACATTCCGAACCGCCCATTGCAGCAATGCCCTTGTCTTTCCCGGAGTGGGGTTGGGGATTCTGGCCTCCGGCGCCAGGGAGGTACTGCCGAATTTCTTTACTGCTGCGGCTCACGCTGTTTCTGATTTTGTATCGAAAAATGACATGGAAGAAGGACGCCTGGTTCCTTCGGTACGCATGTTGAGTGAGGTTGGCCTTAAAGTCGCCCTGGCTGTTGCGATGTGCGCGGTCAGAGAAGGAGTTAGCAGGCCCTGTGTCTATTCCCATTTCAAACATGAGAATGACGAAGCCAAGATGAAGGAATTGATTACTAAAATGTGCTGGAAACCTGATTACTTGCCATTGATAGCGATGTGATTGCCAAATATTGGACTCCTCTTCGGCAGCATCTCATCCGGAGTCTGTGGCGACCGGGAGTGCGGCTGAACAGTTATAAAAGATATAAGAATACGATAAGGGAAAACTCATTGGAATACAAAACGATTTGATTTGGGTATTAGACAGTTTAGTGAACAGGGTCAAACCTTGAAATGGGAATAATGGGAGTCTCTGCGTATTTCAAAGAATGACCTTCATGCGACTATTAACCAGAGAGGAGAACGAAAATGACAATGGTAGATCAGACCTGTTCGGCATTCATTGAAGTACTGGCCTCAAAAGCACCTGTTCCGGGAGGCGGCGGCGCCGCTGCCATGGGAGGCGCCATAGGAATGGCTCTTTCCAACATGGTGGGCAATCTCACTGTCGGTAAAAAGAAATATGCGGATGTTGAAGGAGAGGTGAAAGAACTCGTGGCCAAGGGCGAGGCGGTCATCCTCAAGCTCAAAAGGCTGGTGGATAAAGACGCCGAGGTGTTTGAGCCCCTGTCCAAGGCCTATGGCCTTCCGAAAAACACCCCCGAAGAGGTGAAGTTTAAGGAAGAAACCATGGAAAACTGCTGCAAAACAGCCTGCGGTGTACCCATGGAGATTATGAGGGCGGCTTTCGAAGGCATAAAAATTCATGCCAGAATGGGTCAGATCGGAACCATGATTGCCATCTCCGATGTGGGCTGCGGCGTGGTGTTTTTAAAAAGCGCGCTTATCTCCGGAAGTCTGAATGTGATCATCAATCTCAATACCATCAAGGATCCAGCCTTCCTCTCCGCCACTCGTAAGGAAATGGATGAACTGCTCAGTACCGGATCAAAGATAGCGGATGAAACCCTGGCCCTTGTCCTCTCAAAATTGAAAAAATAAGGAGATTTAAGATGGCTGAATTGTTGAAAGGAAAGCCTGTGGCCGATGCCATGAAGGCGGAGTTGATAAAGAAAGTTGAGAGCTTGAAGTCGAAAGGGCTGGCGCCGAAGCTTGGCATTATCCGAGTTGGAGCGCGGCCGGATGATCTCTTTTATGAGGGAGGCGCAAAAAAGACCGCCGCCGCCCTCGGGATGGACTCCGAGGTTTTTGAATATCCGGAAGATATCCAGCAGCCAGCTTTTGAAGAGGCCGTGATCAAGGTGGGACAGATGAAAAGCGTCCACGGTATCCTCATGTTTTCGCCCTTACCCAAGCACCTGAATGAAAAGAAAATACGAACCTTGATTCCGGTGGAAAAAGATGTGGATTGTCTGACCACCGGTGGTCAGGCCAAGATCTTTACCGATGACCCCACCGGTTTCCCGCCCTGTACACCCACGGCCTGCATGGACATGCTCCATCATTTTGATATTCCCATCAAGGGCAAGAAATGTGTTGTGGTCGGTCGGTCCCTGGTCGTCGGGAAACCCCTGGCAATGCTGCTTCTGAGGGAGCACGGCACCGTTACCATCTGCCATTCCAGGACCGAGAATCTGCCGGAAGTCTGTAAAAACGCGGACATTCTCATCGCTGCCGTGGGAAAGGCCAAGATGATAAAGGGCAATTTCGTCAAACCCGGACAGATTGTCATCGACGTGGGTATCAATCCTGATCCCCAAAATCCCGGTAAATACTGCGGCGATGTGGATTTTGCCGAGGTGGAACCTGTGGTTCAGAAGATTTCTCCGGTTCCCGCAGGGGTGGGTTCGGTTACCACCTGGGTTCTCTGCAAACAGACCATCATGGCCTGCGAAATGCAGAATTCCTGATGAGGTAAGGTTATAGTCTCAATCCATGTTGCATGCAAAAAGGTCTTGTTTGTCTGCAACATGGATTGCATCTCTAAAGGATGTGTCCTAGAGGTTTTCACGTAGCGAGAGCAGATTTTCTATCAGTTCAGCATAGGTCAGGCTTTCGTAAACCAGCTTTCTGAAATCTGAACTGCCCGGCAGTAGTTTGAAATATCGGCCGATGTGATTTTTAATTGAACCCAGCAGGCGATCTGTCGGGGCCAGGTACAGTTCAATCAGCTCCAGGTGTCGGCGTACACCCTGCATGATTGACGGCAAATCCCCAGGTCTCCCTGATTCCTTAAATGCCCATGGGTTTCCAAGGGCTCCTCTGCCTATCATCACCCCGTTGCATCCTGTCTGCTCCATCATCGAAACCCCATCCTGATGATTTTGGATATCTCCGTTCCCGATGACGGGAATGGAAACTGCTTCTTTCACCCGGGAGATGCTCTGCCAGTCAGCCTTTCCTGTAAATCCCTGCGCCCATGTCCGGCCGTGGAGGGTAATGGCTGCCGCCCCAGCATTCTCTGCCATTCGGGCGAAGGAAACGGCATTCATCTGCGAAGCATCGACTCCAGAACGAATTTTTACGGTCACCGGCAATCCGCCTTGTTTTCGGACAGACTCAATGATCCTGCCGGCAAGTACGGGATTGCGCATGAGGGCAGCACCTGCACCCCGTTTTGTTACCTTGGGGACGGGGCATCCCATATTAATATCAATACAGTCAGGACTGAATTGGGCTACAATCGCAGCTGCCTTGCCCATTATTTCTTCATCTGCTCCAAAGAGCTGGAAGGCTACTGGACGCTCCTTTGGATCTGACGCCAGCATCGCCATGGTCTTTTGTTGACCAT
>JAJYAX010000023.1 GCA_021779275.1 Deltaproteobacteria bacterium
GGGGATCTATAATCCGCCCCAGGGGGAGCAGGGCTTCATCGAAAATCTGGCGGGACTTCTGCGCAGGGAGTATGGCTGGCCCGTGGGAGCCGAAAATATCTGCCTGACCAATGGCAGCCAGACCGGGTTTTTTTTGTTGTTCAATATGTTTGCCGGAGAGTTTCCCGGGAAAATCAGGAAGAAAATCCGGCTGCCGCTCACCCCGGAATATATCGGATACACTGATATCGGTCTCTCTCGTGATTTCTTCGTTGCCACCAGGCCGAGAATTGATTATCTGGAGGATCACCTCTTTAAATACCGGGTTGATTTCAATGCGATCCTGCCGGGCGAAGAAACCGGAGCCATCTGCGTCTCCCGTCCCACCAATCCCACCGGCAATGTGGTGACCGACGAAGAGATGGCCCGGCTTGACCTGCTGGCCCGGCTGCACGGGGTGCCTCTGATCATCGACAGCGCCTACGGACTGCCGTTCCCGGGGATGGTCTATTCCGACGCGCAGCCGATCTGGAATGAAAATATCATTGTTTGTCTTTCCCTCTCCAAATTGGGTCTGCCGGCCGTACGTACCGGGATCATTGTCGCGACGCAAGAGGTCATTGGCGCCGTTTCGGGGATGAACGCCATCATGTCGCTGGCGCCCGGTAATTTCGGGGCGATTCTGGCCCGGGGAATGGTTGGAACCGGAGAGATCCTGAGACTCAGCAAAAACGTGATCAGGCCGTTTTATGGGGATAAACTGGAGAAGGCGTTGATGCGGATACAGACGGAATTCGCAGGTATTCCGTATCGCATCCACCGGCCGGAGGGGGCCATGTTTCTCTGGCTGTGGTTTGAAGAATTGCCGATCACCAGCCTTGAACTCTATGAGAGGTTGAAAAAACGAGGTGTTCTGGTAATCTCCGGGCACTATTTCTTTCCCGGTCTGGAAGGAGATTCCTGGCGCCATAAAAATGAATGTCTCAGGGTGACCTACTCCCAGAATGAACATCAGGTGGCGGAAGGGATAAAACGTATAGCGGAAGAGGTGCGGAGAGCATTTTCTGAAGGAGAACAAGGGGGCACGGGCCGTTGCGGGGGAGCGTCTCTCGACGGACAATGATGGCGACGTGTCGTACGGCACTATGAACAGGAGTATTCAGAATCTACGAGGAAAAAGAATGCGTTGGAGCTATAAAATTGTTCATTATGATTATAAGAAGGGAGGATTGCTCGGAGGGACGTTTCTCGACGAGACCGAGATCGAACAATCCATGAATGAATTCGGACAGGCAGGATGGGAGTTGATTTCACTGCTGGAGGTCCAAGATGGACTAACGGCGACCTTCAAACAACCCCTTGAGGCTCCTCTCCAGAGGACCCGGCCGGCAGGTGAGGCCGGGCAGGAAGAACGAACAGCGCCGCGTTATATACGGCCGGATCGTGGTCAAAGACCGGCGATTTCCCGGGGGGAAGAGGACGTCGGGAAAGAGGCAGTTGAAGAAGACGATCAACCCTTGGAGGACTCCTCGCCACGAACAGCCCGGCCGCCGCAGACAAGGATGGAGAAAAAACGGCCATCTGTTGAAGAGGGGAACAATGGAGGGGTCGGGTCAATTCGTATTGAATAGAGACGGTGCTCGACAGGTGGAGTTTGTGATGAACTCGTCTGGGTAAAAAATACCCGGAACGGTGCGATGCTGGGCAATAATTGCCCGTCTTGGAGACCAAGGGGGGCGGAAGGATTTCTCGCTGGTTTTGTTTTTTTCTCGTTATTCAAGCCTGATAGATTTTATCATGACGGATGGCATGGATGTTGAAGAGAACCAAGTACATCAAGTGATGGTTTGAAAAGTTTTTCTCCTCCCCCGAGAAGCGTCTGCCGGGATCAACTCCGGCGGGCGCTTTTTTTATGCCTGCGATCACCTCTCCTCATCCACAGAGTCGAGTTGCCTGATAGAAGAGGACGGCCACAATAAAGGCGAAGACAGTATTGAAGGTCATGGAGAAGACGGCCCATTTCCAGGATGCCTCCCTGGCGATACAGACGATTGTGATAAAGCAGGGACTGTAGAACATAATGAAAAGGAGGGCCGCCACCGCAACGCCTTTGTTCCAGTGCGGGTCCTTTTGCAATCGTTTCCCCAGCGAGGAGGATTCCTTTGTGTCAACCTTCCCCATGGAGTAGGCGGTTCCCAGTGTGGAAACGATGACCTCCTTGGCTGCGAATCCACCGATCAAGGCGATATTCGTCCGCCAATCAAAACCCGCATAGCGGGAAATGGATTCCAGGGCTATGCCCAATCTGCCTGCAGCCGAATCTTTGAGCGCCTCTTCCGCCTGATTCCCGTCGATGATCGCCAGTTCCTGTTTTCCGGATTGTCCTGTGGCCGCTGCGTTTTTTTCATTGGTCGTGGTGTTGTGTGCCGATGGTCCGTTCATGACCGCCGCCCGCTGCTGGTCAAAGGCTGCGATTTTCTCCGGCGACAGACCGGGGAAGGTCATCATCGCCCAGATCAGGATCGAGATACCCAGAATAACGGTCCCGGCCTTTTGGATATATTGCCAGGTCCGCTCCCAAGTATGGATGATCAGCCCGCGCAGGGTCGGAAAACGATAGGGAGGCAATTCCATGACAAAGGGTGTGGGGGCTCCTTTGAGCACCGTCGAGCGGAATAATTTTGCCGACAGGAGGGCCACGGCCCAGCTCAGCAGAGTGAAGAGAAACATATACCGGGCTTTGTTTTCACTGAAAAAGGCACCGATCAGCAGGGCAAGTACCGGGAGCTTGGCGCCGCAGTTCATAAACGGGACCGTCAGCAGGGTGGCCAAGCGCTCCTTGGGAGAGCGGAGGGTCCTCGTCGCCAGGACCCCCGGTACGGCACAGCCCCCCGCTATCCCGCCGGATAGAATAAAGGGCATGACCGAGGAGCCGTGCAGGCCGAAGATTCTGAAGATCCTGTCCATCATAAAGGCGACACGGGCCAGGTAGCCTGAATCCTCCAGCAGGGCTATGCCGAAAAACATGAACATAATCAAGGGGACGAATCCAAGCACTCCTCCCACTCCGTGGACGACGCCCGAGATGATCATGGATTTGAGAAGACCATCAGGCAGAAGGCCTGCAATAAATCCGCTGAACCAGTCAAAGAGGGCCGCAAGCCAGCTCACCGGCAGTTCGCTCCACGAAAAGGTGACCTGATACAATCCGAAGAGAACCGCCAGCATGATAATCGGGCCCAGCAGGCGGTTGGTGACGATCTTGTCGATCTTGTCCGAGGCATACAGCCGATCAGTATCGAACTTGTGGGTCAGGACGCCTTGCCGGATGATGGATTTGATGTAGCCGTAACGGTGGTCGGCGATGATTGCCTCGGGAAAGACATCCATGGTCTTGACCAGATGATCGGAAACCTGGCTCACCAGAGATTCAAGCGTTGCGGCGATGCTTTGGTTGGTCTTCTTCCCCCTGTTCATGATCTGGTCATCATTTTCCAGGTATTTTATAGCCGTGAAACGGGAGGGATAGGTGTTCTGCAGGAAACCATTTTCCTCGATTATGCCCATGAGGTTCATGATGGTCTCGTCAAGGTCATCGCCGTAGGAGATATCCAGAGGCTGCCAGTCTTTTACGCCTCTGGCCACGGCCACGGCCTGATCAATGAGCTGGTCCCTTCCCTGGCCTGTCCGGGCGATGATGGGAACGACAGGAATACCCAGAAGGGTCGCCAGTCTGTCGGCCATAACCTCGATGCCGCGGTCCTTGGCCACATCGATCATATTGAGGGCGATGATCATTGGTACGCCGAGTTCGAGAAACTGGCATGTCAGATAGAGATTGCGTTCAAGATTGGATGCATCGATGATATTGATCACGACCTGGGGTTTTTCATTGACCAGATAGTCTCTGGCGACCAGCTCTTCCACTGAGTAGGCGGTAAGGGAGTAGGTGCCGGGGAGGTCGGTGAGGACAATCTCACTGTCGGCATGGATGAAATGACCTTCCTTGTAGTCTACGGTGATTCCGGGATAATTGCCGACATGTTGCCGTGCGCCGGTGAGTTTGTTGAAAAGAGTGGTTTTTCCGGCATTGGGATTGCCCGCCAGGGCCATGGTTATCGTGTCTTTCGTCGTCTGCATAATCCTTGGAGTCTGTGCTGTTGGAATTGGTTGAAATGGGGATTGGGCATATTCAGAGAGGAGAGGGGCCGCTTGCTAATCAGCTCCCGCCCCTCTTTGTTTTCTTGTCAGGGCAGGCGGAGAGGGAACACCCTCCCGAGCAGCCGCAGCCGCATTCAAGTTTTGCGGCAGGATTCGTGGCGGCCTTGAACTGTTTGTACAGTCTTTTTCCGATGAAAAAAGCACATATGCCGATTATAGCTACGACGACAAGAGAGTCCCACATGAGTATCACCTGTATGCGCTGCAGTTAGGGGTACCTAACTACAGCGGTCAAAAAAAAGCCCGGAGGACCGGACAAGACAGTTCTTTGTGAAGAGAGGTTTTATTCTATTGATTGAACAAGAATATTATTACTGGCGGTGGTGTCAAGACTCACCGTCCCTCCCTGGAATTTCAGGATACATCGGGAGTCCTTTTCCCTGCAGAGCAGTTCTACCTCTTCGCCGGGATAGAAACCCATCGAGGCCATTCTGGCGCATAATTTCCTGTCCCCGGTGATTTTACAGATTCTTTTCCGGCCATGATGCCCGATTTTTGATAAGGGCGCAATCCGGTCCGTGTTCCCCTCACGCTTCCGCAGGCAGCGTCTGACCTTTCCGGCAAAGCAACAGTATGTCTCATTGAGTTGTTTAAACGTCATCTGTTTCCTCCGTGAAAAACAATCTTTAGGTACACCAAACAATAAAGAGTGTCAATGGTTTTTTCAAGAGGGATGCGAAAATTAGGTGGATCTAAGAAAAAAGAGAAGTGACTATTTATCCGTAGATATTTCCGGCTCGTCGGTGACTTCCACCATGATAAAATCAGCCTCGTTGTTTCTGAGGGTGAGTGTCCCTCCCATGACCCTGAGTGCGACGGGGTCATAGAGAGGCGCCCTGCCCTGGATGGTGATTTCCGTGCCGGGGACGAGGCCCATCTCACGGAGGCGTTGACCAAGGATGCCGCCGACCTTGACCGAGGTAATGGTTCCTGACTGACGGACCTTCATCCGCCGTAAGCTGATTTCCGACATTTTCTATCCTTTCATAACCAGGAGCGGGCAGGGATGGGCGTCTATCTTCCCTGTTCCTTCGCCCAGGAATCACGCAGGGTGACGATCCGGTTACAGACGGGGCGCCCTTTTTTCGAATCGATAAGGTCGAGACAGAAATATCCCTGCCGCTCAAACTGGACCTGGCTGCCGGGTTCCATGCCAGCCAGTGCCGGTTCGACCATGCAGTTGTCCAGAATCTTCATGGAGTCGGGATTTAGGTAGTCTTTGAAATCCACATCTTTTTCCGCATCCGGATGGGCCACGGTAAACAGGCGGTCATAAAGGCGGACGGGACATGCCAGCGCCTGATTGGCCGAGACCCAGTGGATGGTGCCCTTGACCTTCCGCCCATCGGGTGCAGTCCCCCCCCTGGTGGCCGGATCATAGGTGCAGTGGATCTCGACAATCTCGCCGGTCTTTTCATCCTTTACCATGGAGACGAACCTGATCAGATAGGCGTAGCGGAGACGCACCTCGCGGTCGGGACCGAGGCGAAAATATTTTTTAGGCGGGTTTTCCATGAAGTCGGAGCCTTCGATATAGATTTCCCTGGAAAACGGCAGCATTCTGGCGCCCATCTCGGGTCTCTGCGGGTGGTTCTGGGCCTCCATCTCCTCAACCCGGGATTCCGGATAGTTGTCGATGATCACCTTGATGGGGTCAAGGACACCCATCACCCGCGGCGCAGTCTCGTTTAAGTCGTTACGTACCGCATCTTCCAGGACTCCCATATCGATCCAGCTTTCCTTTTTGCCGATGCCGATCTGGGCGCAGAAGCTCCGGATGGCTGAGGGAGGATACCCCCGGCGTCTGAGGCCGGAGATGGTCAGCATGCGGGGGTCATCCCAGCCCTGGACATAGCCGCCGTTCACCAGCTGCAGGATCTTTCGTTTGCTCATGACCGTATAGGTGAGGTTCAGCCGGGCGAACTCGATCTGCCGGGGATGGCAGGGGGTGGCCAGGGTGTCCAGGACCCAGTCGTAGAGCGGCCGATGATCCTCGAACTCCAGGGTGCAGAGGGAGTGGGTGATGCCCTCAATGGCGTCCGAGATGCAGTGGGTGTAGTCGTACATCGGATAGATGCACCACCTGTCGCCGGTTCGATGGTGGGCAACCTTCAGGATTCTGTAGATAACGGGATCCCGCATATTCAGATTCGGGGAGGCCATATCGATCTTGGCCCGGAGGACACGGCTGCCCTCGTCAAACTCTCCTGCCCGCATGCGCTGAAAGAGGTCCAGATTTTCGGCCACCTCCCGGTTCCGATAGGGGCTCTCCCTGCCGGGTTCGGTCAGCGTTCCCCGGTATTCGCGGATCTGTTCGCCGGTGAGATCGCAGACGTAGGCCTTGCCCATCCGGATGAGCTGAACCGCATAGTCGTAGAGCTGATCGAAATAATCGGAGGCATAAAAGAGATTTTTCCCCCAGTCGAAGCCCAGCCATCTGACATCCCGCATGATCGACTCGACATAGGCGCTTTCCTCCTTGCTGGGATTGGTGTCGTCAAAGCGCATATGGCAGGGGCCGTTGTTTTCCAGACCGATGCCGAAGTTCAGGCAGATGGACTTGGCGTGCCCGATATGCAGGAAACCATTCGGTTCCGGCGGAAAACGGGTCACTATTGCGGCGTGTTTTCCACTTCTCAGGTCGTCGGCGATGATCTGCCGGATGAAATCCAGGGGTTTTTCCTGGGTGTTCTCTTGAATATCCATAGTCATATCGGTCTAAAGGGTTCAGGGAATGGGGGTGAAATTCAAAAGAGCCGTCCGATCTTACGCATTCTTTGCACTACCCGGTCGCGGCCGATGGTCATCAGCACATCGAACATCGAGGGACCTGCCAATTGGCCGGTGATCACCGTCCGCATGCCGTTGATGATCACACCCGGCTTGACCGCCTTCTCTTCGGCCAGTTCCCTGGCCAGTCTTTCCGCCTCGCCTGCGGTGAATTCCGCCAGCCGTTCATAGCGGTCGGCGAGGACGGGCAACCACTCCTGCAGTTCGGGGAACTTCAGGACGTTTTTCTGCAGCGGCTTTTCGTCAATCTGATAATCCTCGGCAAAATAGGCCCGGCCGAGCGTGGTGAAATCCTTCAAGGTATGGAAGCGGTCTCGGATAAGATCAAGGGTCTGCAGATACCACTCCTTTTTCTCGCCGGCGTAGGCATCCTCCCAGAGGCTTTCCGCCTCCAGTTCCTCTCGCACCATTTCCCCGATCTCGTCAATGGGCAGGGTGCGCAGATAGTGTTCATTGATGGCGATGGCCTTGGGGTCGGTGAAGAATTTCGGGTCGTCTTTCCGGTAGTTGAAAATCGAGCTCGACTTGTTGATACGTTCCAGAGTGAAGGCCTCTATGAGTTCCTTTTTGGAGAAAATCTCCCGGTCATCACCGGGCGACCAGCCGAGGAGGACCAGGAAATTATTGAAGGCCCAGGGGATAAAGCCATGTTCACGATAGAAGTGAACCGCAACGATCTCCCCGTGGCTGCGTTTGGAAATCTTCGCCTTCTTTGTGTCCAGAGTCAGGGGTATATGGGCGAAGACCGGGACAGGGGCGTCCAGGGCCTCATAGAGGAGGACCTGCCGGGTGGTGTTGGTCATATGGTCCTGTCCCCTGATGATATGGGTGATCCTGTCCCTGATATCATCGACGACATTACAGAGAAGATAGAGCGGCTTCCCGTTGGAACGGACGATGACGAAATCGTCCACCTCGCGGTAGTTGCATTCGATGCGGCCGAGCACCTTGTCGTCATAGCCCAGCATGCCAAGGCGTTCCGGGACCCGGAAGCGGACAACGAAAGGTATGCCGGCCGCCTCTTTTTCCTGGACTTCTTCCGGTGTCAGGTTTCGGCAGGTCCCGTCGTAGCCGAGACCCTGTTTGGCGGCAAGGGCCGCCTCCCGCTTGGCGTCGAGGTTCTCTTTGGTGCAGAAGCATTTATAGGCGTTGCCCTGCCTGAGCAGACGCTCAGCTGCTGCGATGTGGTCGTCATTGAACAGGGTCTGGAAGTATGGCCCCTCGTCCCAGTCGATGCCGAGCCATTTCAGGCCGTCCAGTATGCCGTCGATTGATGCGGCGGTTGATCGTTCCGTATCGGTGTCTTCGATGCGAAGAATCAGTTTGCCGCCGGTCTTTTTCGCATACAGCCAGTTATACAGGGCGGTCCTGGCGCCGCCTATATGCAGATATCCCGTTGGGCTGGGCGGGAAACGAAGCCGTGTTTCAGTCATTCCTGCTCCTTGAAGGTGTCTCTGAAAGAAATGTACAACATTTTGAATTCGACTGCTATATATCGTCTCCAAATTGATTGTTCAATAGCTTTGATGTGATATGGGGAAATTTGGAGAAAATTGAGGGGCAGCCCCCCGTTGGCCGGTGAGAAGGCATCTGGTGGGATTTTGATTGATGAGCCGTATCTATTTTGCTTGTTCTCTTCCCCTATCCCCTGTATATTTCCAGTTTTTATGGAAAAGAGGCAGGTGCCGTCAGGCACGTCGCCGTTCTTTTTCCTCGGATATCCGTGGTTGGAAAAAGAAGGTTTGTTCGGTCCTGAGATTCGTCGAGTTAATCCATTATTTCTATGAGATGCCCTGATCGTTTTTGTGGTTCTACTCTTACGGGATGGTTTCTGTTGAAGTCGGCAGCAGGTTTTCAAATAAGAGAGAAGGGCTTACAGTTGAGGAGCTGAAATGAAAGTACTGATTAGTGACAATCTGGCCCCGGCAGGAGCGCAGATTCTAAGGGATGCAGGTTTGGAGGTCGATATCAACACCGGGCTTGCCCCGGAGGAGCTGAAGAAGATCATCGGCAGGTATGACGGTTTGGTCATCCGGAGTGCAACCAAGGTGACCGCCGATATCATTGAATGCGCGACCAGTCTGAAGGTGATAGGGCGTGCGGGTATCGGTCTTGACAACGTCGATGTGCCCGCCGCCAGTCAGAAGGGAATCGTGGTCATGAATGCCCCTGATGGCAATGCCACGACCGCCGCTGAACATGCAATTTCGATGATGATGGCCCTCTCCCGCAATATCCCGCAGGCGACCGCCTCCATGAAGGCCGGCAAATGGGAGAAAAAAAGCTTTATGGGCCGGGAGGTAACCGGCAAGATCCTGGGCATTGTCGGTATCGGTCGAATCGGCGGCATAGCCGCCAGCAGGGCACAGGGTCTGAAGATGAAGACCATCGCCTATGATCCCTTCCTGCCCAAAGAGATTGCCGATAAGATCGGCGTTGAGCTGGTCGATCTGATGGAGTTGGCCCGCCGTTCCGATTATATCACCGTTCATGTCCCCCTGACCAAGGAGACCAAAGGAATCCTGTCCACCGAGTTTTTCAGCAACATGAAAAAAGACGCGATGTTCATCGACTGCGCGCGCGGTGGTGTCTGTGACGAGGCCGCTCTGTACAAGGCCTTGGTTGATGGTGAGATAGCCGGAGCTGCGCTGGATGTCTTTGCCTCCGAACCGACCACCCTGGAAAATTGTCCGTTGCTGGGCCTGAAGAATTTTATCTGTACCCCGCATCTGGGGGCGTCAACCAGCGAGGCCCAGGAAAATGTCGCCCTGATCATAGCCGAACAGATGGCGGATTACCTGAATAAGGGCTCCGTTACCAATGCGGTGAATGTGCCGTCGGTCAGCGGTGATGTCCTGGCGCAGGTCGGTCCGTATATCACTCTCGGCGAGATGCTCGGTAATATGCATATGCAGATTGCCAGGGGAGGAGTGGCGGAGGTCAATATCGAATATTGCGGCGAACTGGCTGAGATGAATACCAGCCCGATAACCGTTGCCTTCCTGAAGGGATTGTTCACACCGATCCTGAAAGATGCCGTGAACTATGTCAATGCCCCGATCATAGCCAAGGAAAGGGGAATACGGGTGGTTGAGTCAAAGACCGATCAGGCCACTGACTTTACCAACCTGCTGTCCATCAAGGTGATCACCAAGGAAGGAGAAAACGTCCTGGCCGGAACCGTTTTCGGCAAGAACGAACCACGTCTTGTCCGGCTGAATACATTCCGTCTGGAGGCGCTGCCGGCGGGTCCGATGCTGCTTGTCTACAATAACGATGTGCCGGGGGTTATCGGCGCGTTGGGAACCACCATCGGCAAGGCCGGCGTCAATATC
>JAJYAX010000024.1 GCA_021779275.1 Deltaproteobacteria bacterium
CTGGTCCAACACCCCCAGGGTGATTTCCTGATGGGTCTGCGCAGCGTCTGCAGACGTCTGATTATCGATGGACCCAACACCGTCATCGGCACCCTGCCCGATGAGACCTGCCTGCTGGTCATGGATCAGAAAAAGATGCGGCCGGCAACCGTCGGCGGGCGTCCGGGAGAGTGGGCCATCGCCTCGGAGATGTGCGGCGTCGACGCGATGATACCGGACCGCGACCCGGCCTTCGACTTTCAACCGATGCGTGAACATACAATCATTGTACCCCCAGATAGAAAGGAACTGACAATATGGTCTCAGTACGACCCGTATCCGTTACCCCAGGCAGCCTGACCTACAGCGACATCCCGTGGATCGTCGAACACCGTGAAGACAGATGCACCCTCTGCGGCCACTGCACCTCGGTCTGTCCGAAGAGCGCGATCTATCTGGCCCATCGGCGCCAGCGGATGCCGAAACTCGATATCGCCAACAAGAACCGGGGCAACGACTACCGGACCTTCGTCGGCATCCGCCAGAAGACCACTATGGCCAACGCCTGTATCGGTTGCGGCATGTGCGCGATGGTCTGCCCCAACGAGGCCATCACCCCGGCGCCCAACACCAACGAGCACCGCTCCCTCTTCTTCCATAACCAGAAGGGGGAACCCCGCAAACGGGGCGGGCGCAGAAACGTCAGCGGCCCTACTCTCCTGGACCGTATCCTCTTCGACCGGATCTCGATGCTGACCGATCCGGCCCTGGATGCCGGCCGACATGAATTCAACGTCACCACCACGCTGGGCCGGGTGCTGAGCCCGGAAGACTTCCTGAAGAGGACCATCAGCGGCGGCTGGATTCCTCCCACCCGGGAGATCTTCCCCTTCGTCATCGGCTCCATGTCCTTCGGCGCCCTGTCGCCCAATATGTGGCTGGGCCTGCTGCAGGGCGTGGCCTACTGCAACGATGTCCTGGGCATCCCGGTGGTGATGTGTACCGGCGAGGGCGGCTGCCCGCCCTGGGTCCTTCGGAGCAAGTATCTCAAATATCTGATCCTGCAGATCGCCTCCGGCTACTTCGGCTGGGACGAGATCATCAGGGCCATCCCGGAGATGCAGTGCTATCCGGCGGCCATCGAGATCAAGTACGGCCAGGGGGCCAAACCCGGCGACGGCGGCCTGCTGATGTGGTTCAAGGTCTCCAAGATGATCGCCCGTCTGCGCGGCGTCCCGGAGGGGGTTGATCTGCCTTCGCCGCCCGTGCATCAGACGCTCTATTCCATCGAGGAGAGCGTGATGAAGATGATCCAGACCATGTCCATGGCCTTTGACCACAAGGTCCCGGTCTATCCGAAGATCTCCGCCTCGACCTCGTCCAAGTCGGTCCTGAACAATCTAGTCCGCAATCCCTATGCGGGGGGACTGGTCATTGACGGTATCGACGGCGGCACCGGCGCCGCCTACAATGTCTCCATGGACGCCACCGGTCATCCCATCGCCTCCAACGTCCGGGAATGCTACCTGGATCTGGTCACCCAGGGCAGACAGAACGAGATCCCCATCTTCGCCGCCGGCGGTATCGGCAAGAACGGCAATGTGGCCCAGAACGGCATGGCGCTGATCATGCTCGGGGCCTCGGGGGTTCATATCGGCAAATATGTGATGCAGGCCGCCGCCGGTTGTCTCGGCAACGAGAAGAACCGCTGCAATGTCTGCAATGTGGGCATATGCCCCAAGGGCATCACCAGCCAGAACCCGAAGCTCTACCGGCGTCTTGACCCCGACCTGGTGGCTGAGCGGGTAAGCGAGATCTTCATGTCGATCAGGACGGAGATGAAAAAGATTATGGCGCCCCTGGGCCGGTCCCAGAGTCTGCCCATCGGCATGTCCGACGCCCTGGGTATAAACGATAAGGATGCGGCGGACAGGCTGCAGATCAAATATGTCTGTTAATTTCACCGGGCCGGTTGCTTTTTCAGGCCATGAGCTGATATCTGCAAGAAGGAGTTTTCAGTGACTATGATTGTGGTAAAAGGCCGCGACGAACAAGGCCAGCGAATCAATTCCATGGACTTCGAGAAGATGGTGCGGGAGGCTGCAGCAGAATCCGCCCGCCTCACCCTGGAATCCTATGGTCAGCACAATATCGGCATCAGATTACAGCATCCTGACGGCCTGCACATCGAGGTGAAAGGCCCATCGGGGCAGCGTCTCGGCTGCATGGGAATGCCCGGAACCTCCATTGTCTGTCATGGCGCCACCTCGGATGACGTCGGCTATCTGAATATCGGCGCCGAGATCACTGTCCTCGGCAACGCCACCAACGGCGCCTGCAACGCCATGGCCATGGGCAAGGTCTACATCAGGGGCTCCATCGGCGCCCGCGGCCTGACCATGACCAAATGGAACCCGGATTATAAAAAACCCGAACTCTGGGTCCTGGGCTCAACGGGAGACTCCTTTGCCGAATTCAACTGCGGCGGCACGGCGGTGGTCTGCGGTATTGATGCGAAAAATCCTGAAAATGTCCTCGGATACCGGCCCTGTGTCGGCATGGTCGGCGGCACCATCTATTTTCGCGGCAAGACCGACGGGTCCTATGCCAAAAGCAATGCCCGGCTCGACCGCCCCACCGATGAACAATGGCGGTGGTTGATGGAGAGAATGGGCTACTTCCTGCAGCAGATCGGCTCTCCCGACCTGCTGTCCACCCTGTCCGTCCGCGAGGAATGGCAGGTGCTGATCTCCATCACCCCGCAGGAAAGAGCCTTGATGTTCGCAGGCCCGATGCCCATGGCCGAGTTCCGGGAAAAGTTCTGGAAGGATGCCTTCGGCGGCGGCGATCCCCTGCGCGATATCGCCCCCGGCCTGGACCGCAGCCCCATTGACGCCATCGTCACGGGCGACCTGCGGCGCAACCGGCCCTACTGGGCCAATTGCGAATCGGCGGCCCCCTGTACCTATTACTGCCCGGTCCATATCCCAACGGTGGATCGGCTGCGTCTGATCAGAGAAGGACGGCTGGACGAGGCCTATGAGATGCTGCTTAGACACACCCCTCTGCCCGCCGTGGTCTGCGGGGCCATCTGTCCCAATCTCTGTGTGGAAAACTGTTCCCGGCAGGGTGTGGACACCGCCATCGACGTCCAGGTCCTGGGACGGGCGGTGGGCCATTTCAAGGCCCCGGCCGTAGCCGAATCCATCGGCAGGAAGGTGGCCGTAATCGGCGCCGGTCCCGGCGGCATAAACGCGGCCTGGCAGCTGGCCCTGGCGGGTGTTGAGGTCCATATCTTTGAAAAGGACAAAAAAATCGGCGGCAAGCTGGCCCAGGTCATCCCCTGGGAGCGCCTGCCCCAGGCCATCTGGGATCAGGAGATCCAGCGTTTTCTCTCCACCCCCAATATCCACGTCCACCTGGGGGTGGATATGGATAAGAAGAAATTCACCGAATTGCACAAGGATTATGATTATGTAATCGTCGCGGTCGGCACCCATGCCCCCCGGCGCATCGCCTTCCCCGGCCATGAACGGGTCATCGCCGCCCTGGACTTCCTGAAGAGCGCCAAGGGCGACACCCCGCCTGCCATCGGCAAAGAGGTGGTCATCATCGGCGCCGGCAATGTCGGTTGCGATGTCGCCTGCGAGGCCTATAGACTCGGGGCCGAAAAGGTGATCCTGGTGGATATCCAGAAGCCCCTGGCCTTCGGCAAGGAAAAAGAAAATGCCGCGGCCCTGGGCGCGACCTTCCGCTGGCCGGTGGTCACGAAAGAGGTCACCGCCGAAGGGCTGGTCATGGACACCGGAGAGGTCATCCCGGCCCAGACCGTGATCATCTCCATCGGCGATGTGCCGGCCCTGCCCTTCCTCTCCGGCAGCATCAACACCGTCACCGTCGGCGGGGCGGCCTGGATCAAGACCGATGCGGCCCATCTCACCAGCGACACCAAGGTGCTGGCCATAGGCGATGTGGAGAAACCGGGCCTGGCCACCCATGCCCTGGGCGCCGGCAAGACGGCGGCAGAGTTCATTCTGGCAAGCATCCAGGGTATCGAGTGGAAGCCCTTTGCAAAACCGCTGATCCCGCAGCAGGCCCTGACCATTACCCACTATATCCCCGATGCCTATGCCGCAACCCAGGAGAACCAGGCTGATCGCTGCCTGTCCTGCGCCTCCTGCCGCGACTGCCATCTCTGCGAGACCATCTGCCCGACAGGCGCCATCAGCAGACGAGACCTGCAACCGGAAGGTATCAACGAACCGGCACCCGGCTACAAGGCCTCCTACGAGTATGTCTCCGACGATAAAAAGTGTATCGCCTGCGGCTTCTGCGCGGACACCTGCCCCTGCGGCATCTGGACGATGCAGGTCTATTGACCGGCTACCCGCAACTGGAACTCAAAGCCCTTCCTGCATCATCAGGAAGGGCTTTCTTATTTGAAGAGCTTTTTTCGAGAGAAAGGCCCTGACATTGCCGCCCGGCATATTTGCCAGTTCACCGATGTTGCAATAATACAAACACCTTATCCCAACACTGATTCGGCAAAGGAAATCGCATCCATATACATTTGATGGAGTTTTTCCGGACCGATTCCGGCCTCCTTCATAGCGGCAAGACACCCGGGCTTATCACATTTTTCATAGCTGACAACCAGCTGGAGATAGGGTGAATATGGTCCGGTTTGGTGTAGCAAGGCGTTTTTCAAATGATCTCCAAGGGACAGACGGTCACAGATAGAGTCCATCGTTGTGTCCAGCATCGCATCCAGGAGGGAAAACAGGCCCAGGAGAAAGACTTCATCCTCCTTATCTTCGAGCAGAGTTTCCCGGGCCAGCAGTTCGCCCATCTTTGCCCAGACAACCGCCATCCGTACCAGCTCTTCCGGTTTATCGGTCGCCAGCTCCGAGATCAGCACCATAATGATAAAGCGTTGTATCTCCCTGCTCCCAAGATAGGTTATCGCATGGGCTACGGATTCTATCTTGGTCAGCCGGTAAAAATAGGAAGAGTTGATAAAACGCAGGAGCTTATAGGCCAACCCAACATCACCCTGGATGATCTTCTCCAGTTTCTTTCTTGAGGTGGTTTTTCGATTGACCTCAGCCAGCAGATTTACCAGATTGATCTTAGCGGAATCCACCTCCTTGATCTTGATTCTCTCAGGTTTGCAGAAAAAATATCCTTGAAAATAAGAAAAACCAAGCTTGCACGTCTGGATAAACTCCTCATGATTTTCCACCTTCTCAGCCAGATATTTGAGTTTATACCGTGAGAGTTTATGCAGGGTTTTCTGTATGGTGTCGAGAGAAGACAAACGAAGATCAAACTTGATTATATCGGCGACATTGATCAGGGGATCCAGACTCGAATCATAGATAAAATCATCAAGAGCAATCGTGTAGCCTTCACTTCTCAACTTCCGGCAAATCTCGACAACGTCGGGGGTCGGCGGCACATCCTCCAGGACCTCTACTACAATCAGCGTCTTGGGAAAGGAAAAGGGCAGATTCTGTAAAAGTAATTCCCGGGTGAAGTTGATGAAACAGGGGCGGGATCCGCTTATTTTATCAATCCCTTCAGTCAAAAAAGCGCTGGAGAGGACGCTTGTCGTGGCCTTGTTGCCACTGGCGCTGGCAAGAGTCGATGTCTTCGTACCTCGATACAGAAGTTCATAACCAAACAATCGTTTATGGACATTAAGGATCGGTTGCCTGGCAATAAAAATATCCATGAAATCCTGCATCCTTGTTTTTTGGCCATTCGGGCTACACGGGAACGATTTTTGGCGAATCTTCCACAGTTCTGTACATAATAAAATCAAACACCATGCTGAGAGGCAAAGTCAAAGCAATTCCCTGCCGCACACCGGATTTTGAATCACGGATAGGAGTAAGGCATGTACGCAACAACCCCAGCGGAGGTTCGGCTTATTTCTCGATATCCGGAGAAAAGGCCTCATCCCCGGTTGCAAGATCACACGTTTCAACTACAATGAGAAAAAGGAATGGGATACTCCTATCTTCTCTTTCATGGGTGGCAATATGCTATCAGGCCGATTTTCCGGTAAGACACTTATTTCGGCAGCCCCGGTATGGGTGATTTTTCTGACCCTGATGCATGCAATGCTGACTCCCGTCTCCGCATTGTCCCAGGCCCCCGATCACCCGCCGACCTATGATACGATACGCCTGCAACTCAAGTGGAGACATCAGTTTCAATTCGCCGGCTACTATGCGGCAATCGAAAAGGGCTATTTCCGCAACGAAGGGCTGGAGGTCGAACTGGTCGAGGGCAGGCCCGGTCTCAACCCCGTTGATGCACTTCTCGCAGGCAAGGTGGATTTTGCGATTGAAGCCCCGTCGGTGCTGATCAGACGTCAGCAGGGGATGCCCCTTGTGGTGGTGGCGGCCATCTTCCAGCATTCACCGACAGTCATCATGACCCTGCGAAGCAGTGGATTGACCACACCCCAGGATCTCAAGGGCAGGCGGATCATGCTTACGCCGGAGACCGATCCCGAAAGCCTGGCCATGCTGGTTGAAGAGGGAATCTCTCCGTCTTCGGTGACCATTATACCGCATAACTGGGGTGTGGCCGACCTGATCGCCGGCCGGATTGACGGCCAGACGGCCTATCTCACCAACGAAGCCTATCTGCTGAAAAAGGAGGGTGTTGCAACAGCGCTCATCAGCCCTTTAAATTACGGGATTGATTTTTATGGAGATTGCATCGTCACAACCGAAAATCAGGTCCGTCTTCATTCGGAGAGACTGGAGGCCTTCCTCAGGGCGGTTCGTTTGGGATGGAGGTATGCGATGGACCATCCGCGGGAAATTGCCGGACTGATCCGATCACGCTACTCACAGGAAAAGGATATGGAACAGCTTCTCTTCGAGGCCCGTGAGATGCGCGCCCTCATCCAGCCGGATCTGGTCGAGATAGGGCACATGAATCCAGATCGCTGGCGGCATATTGCCGATACCTTCGTCAAACTGGGAATGCTGAAGGCCGACTACAGTTTGAAGGGATTCATTTATACAGAGCTTCGGGATAAGATTGCCTCCGAAAAACGGCAGAGACTCCAGACTCTTCTCTTCCTTCTCTGCGGCGTCGTTTTTTTCTCCGGCATCCTCGGACTGAACCTGGTTCTCTTTAATCGAAAACTTTCCGAACAGGTACGCAAACGGACCGCTTCCCTGGCCGAGAGCGAACAACATTTCCGGGCCTTTTTCGAGATGGCAAGCGTCGGGGTCGCCAAAATCGGGGTCAGTGATCACTGCTACCAGCGAATGAACCAGAAATATTGCGATATCCTCGGCTACAGCCAGGAAGAACTCCAGGGGCTGACCTTTGACGATATCACCCACCCCGAAGACCTGGGCGGCCAAGTTGAGCAAATGCGGGACCTGGCTGCCGGGAAGATTTTTGAGTTCACCATTGAAAAGCGCTACATCCGGAAAAATGGTGCGATCATCTGGGCCTACCTGACAATGTCCCCCCTCTGGACCGCCGGTCAGCAGCCGGAAACTTGCCGAGGAAAAACTGGTCTTCGCCGGCAAGGTATTTGAAAATTCCATCGAGGGAATCGTGGTCACCGACGATCAGGGGACCATCATGCAGGTCAATCCGGCCTTTTCAACAATCACCGGCTATGGGCAGGAAGAGGCAATCGGCCAGAATCCGAGAATCCTGAAATCAAACAAACATCAGGCGGCCTTCTATGAGGATATGTGAAAGAGACTCATCGAGACCGGACAGTGAAGCGGAGAGATCTGGAACCGGCGAAAAGACGGAGAGGCCTATCCGGAATGGCTGACAATCAGCTCTGTTCAAAATCAGCAGGGGAAAACCACAAATTACGTCTCCATCTTTCATGATATCTCCAAGCTGAAACGCCAGCAGGAGGCACTCGAGCATCAGGCCCAGCACGATGCCTTAACCGGACTGCCCAACCGGGTTCTGATAAATGACCGGCTGGAGATGGCCTTGGCAAGGATGAAGCGAACCCCCGGCAAACTGGCCCTGCTCTATCTGGATCTGGACAATTTCAAGCACATCAACGACGCCTTCGGCCACACGGCAGGTGACAACCTGTTAATTGAGGTCGCAGGCAGACTTGCCTCTCTTTTACGGCCCGGCGATACCATGGCGCGTCTGGGAGGGGATGAATTTCTGATACTCCTCAACGAAGTTGAGCATATCGATGACGTGGGCTTGGTCGCCGTCCGCCTGATCGACAGCCTGAAAAAGCCGTTTTTTTGTGGCGAAATCGAGTATTTTGTCACCTCCAGCATTGGCATCACCGTTGCTCCGGAGGACGGCAGGGACGCCGTGAGCCTCGTTAAATATGCCGATAATGCGATGTACCGGGCAATATCGCTTGGGCGTAATAATTACCAGTTTTTCACACCCGAATTGGATATCCAGGCCCACCAGCGAATCTCCCTGGAGATGAAAATGCGCAAGGGTCTTGAACGAGATGAATTCGAGCTCTTCTATCAACCTCTGGTGAATATAACAGATGGCGAAATCGTCGGCGCCGAGGCTCTGGTCAGGTGGAGACATGAAGGAGAATTGATCTCTCCCGACGCCTTCATTCCTTTGGCGGAAGACTCCGGCCTCATTCTTTCCCTGGGGGAATGGATTATGCGTACCGCCGCCCGTCAGGCAAAGAAATGGCAAGAGGCAGGGCTTGATCTTGGGATATCGGTGAATATCTCTTCCCGCCAGTTTGCAGGGCAGGATCTGGTCGCCCTGCTTCGGAAGGCAATGACGGCGGAGGGGCTGGAGCCGGGAAGGCTCTATTTCGAGATCACGGAGTCCATGATTATGGGAGATCTGACCAAGGCCCAACGAATCATGGGCGCTCTGCGCCGAGAGGGGGTGAAGTTCTATCTCGATGACTTTGGAACCGGGTATTCATCACTCTCATATATCAAGCGTCTGCACATCGACGGTCTGAAGATCGACCGCTCCTTCGTTAAAGATATTGTTGACGATCTCGATACCCGGGCAATCGTCTCGGTGATTGTTTCTCTTGCCAGGATATTGAATCTCAGCATAGTCGCTGAAGGAGTGGAAACTGATGCGCAGTTACACATTCTCTCCGGTATGGGAGATATGCTGATCCAGGGATACCTGATCAGCCCGCCTGTTCCGGTCCAACAATTCCAAACACTCCTGGTAGAGAGGCAAGGTGATAGAGCCCATCCTGAATAACCCCGGGTCGATAAATCCAGCTGCGATTTCCGCCGCCAACGTGAAACCGGCGGAGTCCTCTCCTGTTCATTGCGCTTTACTTTCCAAAGTCATATCCTCATTTTATTATTATTTTGTGTTACCTGGTAGACTATATTTTTCACAATATTGATCAATGTCATTTTCTTAGCCGACACAACCATGCTCAATCAAACACGAGAGCAGGCGTTGACCATTCTCTACATGGTGTTTAACATGCAAGTAGGAATTGATTCTTAATAGGCAAATGATTATGAAAATTAAAAAGAAAGAAGTCGAACAACGAATGAAATACTTCGAGACGGTTTGCCACGACAAAGGAATCAAGTTGACCCATCAGCGCATGGAAATTTTCCGTGAAATTGCTCAAACAGAGGATCATCCGGACGCTGATCGGGTTTTCCAGCGCGTCAGGGGTCGCATACCGACAGTCTCTCTTGATACCGTCTACCGGACACTCTGGCTGCTGAAGGATCTGGGGCTGGTGGTAACGCTGAGTTCGAGCCGTGAACGGACCCGTTTCGACGCCAACCTGCAGACCCACCATCATTTTGTTTGTGAACAATGCGGATTCACCCGCGACTTCTTCAGCGATGATCTTGATACCATCAGACTGCCTGATTCGGTAGGCTCTTTGGGTGAGATTAAAGCAACCCACGTTGAGGTGCGGGGCATCTGCCGGAAATGTGCTGAAAATCGCAAACACATTGGCCCCAATGCATTGTATCCGTAGCAGTACAGTGAATACATTCATTCAAAATGGGAGGAAACCTTATGAGTGATGAAAAGAAATGCCCGGTAACGGGAAGGACTGACAAACACGTGGTGGGCGGCAGGTCGAATCTCGAATGGTGGCCCAACCGTTTGAATCTGGATGTTCTGCGCCAACACTGCCCCACGTCCAATCCGATGGGCGAGGATTTCAACTACGCTGAAGAATTCAAGAGCCTGGACTTCGATGCTTTGAAACGGGATCTCCACAAGCTGATGACCGATTCGCAGGACTGGTGGCCGGCGGATTACGGCCACTACGGACCTTTTTTCATTCGCATGGCCTGGCATAGCGCCGGCACCTACCGCACCGGCGACGGCCGCGG
>JAJYAX010000025.1 GCA_021779275.1 Deltaproteobacteria bacterium
GGTCCGAGGTCTGCATCCGTCTGTTGACCACGATGGCCCCCATCCTTGAGACCTGAAGACCGGCCTGTCGCGCCAATTCGGAGCGGGGCCTGACCCCGGTGGCCATGATGACCAGATCGGCCTCCAGGGTGCGCTTGCCGGTGCGCACACCGGCGACCTTCCCCTCCTGTCCCAGGATCTCAACGGCCCCCTCCTGCAGATGGACCGTTACATTCTTGTCGCGCAGATGTTTACAGAGCACCGCCGCCATGGGCCAGTCCACGATCTTCGGCAGAAGCTGCTGTTGAAATTCGATAAGCGTCGTCTCGACTCCCCAGAGGTCGGTGAAGGCCTCGGCCATCTCGATGCCTATGGCGCCGCCGCCGATGACAACCGCCTTGGACACCTTTCCTTTGGCTATCCGGTCTTTGATGGCAATGGCCTTATGCAGATCGCTGACCGCAAACACCCCGTCAAGATCCGCCCCGGGTATCGGCAGTATACAGGGTGTGCTGCCGGTTGCCAGCAGCAGGGTGTCATAGGCAATGGTCTGTTGGGTGCCGGTCCGCCCGTCTCTGATCTCTATGCTCTTATCGCCGCGGTTTATAGAGAGGACCTCTGTTGCGGTCAAGGTCTTTATTCCTTTAAAATTCTCAAAATAATATCCATCACGAACCACATGAAAGCTGGTGGATCGAAGCGCCGACTCATCGGCGACATCCCCTGAGACATAATAGGGGATGCCACACCCCCCGTAAGAGATCAGGTTATCCTGATCGATCAAGGTCACCTCGGCATCGGGCAGCAACCGTTTGACCCTGCAGGCAGCCTTTGGACCGGCGGCCACACCCCCAACAACAACAATTCTCTTTCCCATGACGCTCTCCAGTTTAATAGAGGAAACTACAAATCTATGAAAACATGTGCATTAAGCTCTGTACTTACAAGTGCAACGTGCGGAAGTCCTCACCTTTTCAGGCCGATCCTCTCCGCAAAATCAGCTGATCAAGACAGAGGCGATGCCGGCTGTCAAAGAGATGACGGCTGGTCATCCAGATGGAGCAGATGACGCCAAAGCCTGTTCCGGCGGCTATCAGAAACATGATCAGGATCTGATACTTGACAGCCTCCACTGGCGGTGTTCCCCCGAGGATCTGACCGGTCATCATGCCCGGCAGACTGACAATGCCGGCCGCGGCCATGGAGTTGATAATCGGCACCATGCCGGTGCGCATGCATTCCCGTCTGATATCGCCGCTGGCCTCCTGCCAGGTCTGCCCCAGCAAAAGGCGCTGCTCCACCATACCGCGTTGTTCATAGAGCTTGGCTGTCAGCCTGTCCGTGGCAAGGGCGACCCCGGTCATGGTATTCCCAAGAACCATGCCGAGGAACGGGATGGCGTATTGCGGCGTGTACCAGGGATGCACCTGGACCATCACCGTCAAGGCAAGAAAGGTGACGGCAAAGGAGGAAACAAACATGGAGGCAGTGCCGATCCAATATCCCGGGACCCCACGAAGCTGTCGTTGTTGCCTGGCCCGGACCTCACGCGCAGCCACAAGGAGCATAACCAGCGACATACAGGCAATCCACCAGGGGTTCGCATCGGCAAACAAAAAATGCAGGACCTGACCGACAAGGAGAAGCTGGACAATCATCCGGACCCCGCCCAGGAGCATTCTCTTTTCCAGTCCCAGGCTGAGCCGGAGACTCACGAGAGAAAGCAGGAGCAGAAGGGCGGCGGCAATGGACAGGTCCAGCACGGACAGCGAGATCACGTTCATGATGTCTTCACGCCTCCATCGCGACTCGGCAGCAATTCTTTTTTCCCGACTAGATAGGCGCGTGTTGCGACGCGTTGCAGTTGTTCCCGGTCATGGGTTACCCAGACCAGGGCGATTCCGCCCTGGCCCTGGTATTCGGATACAATGTTTTCAAACCGGGCAGTGTACACCGGATCCAGACCGGAGGTGGGTTCATCCAGGAGCAGGACCCGCGGCTCATGCACCAGGGCGCGGAGCAGGGCCAGCCGCTGGCGTTCTCCGGTGGAAAGACGGCTGACCTGCCAGGAGATAACATCTGGAGGAAAGCCGAACTGCTCCAGCCAGCCGCCGGAAAGAAACCGGTGGCCGGCGTCGGGAAAATGCTGTTCCACCGTATCATACCACCAGTAGGATTCCGCCGGAACCAGCGCCACCTGCCTTCTCCACTCCGGGGCGGGGATGCCGGCGCAGGCGACACCCCCAAGATAGACCTCTCCCGCATGCGGGATGACATCCACTATCGCCTTCAGCAGCTGGCTCTTGCCCACGCCGGACTGCCCTGACAGACCAACGCATTCGCCCGCTCCGGCAGAAAACGAATAAGGGCCGTTTTCCAGAAAAGAGAGGGCATCCACCACCAGAAGGGGGGTGGATGCCTGATCAGGGCAGGTGGATACGGAAGGTTGTGCCTTCATTTTCCTTACTCATTACTGTTATCTGTCCATCATGATTTTCGATGATATTCTTCGTGATCGCCAGCCCCAGGCCGGTACCCTTGTGCTTATCGGTAAAAAACGGTTTAAAGATGTGCTCCATCTTCCGCTCCGACATGCCGATGCCGTTGTCGCCGATACAGATTTCCACACCGCTTCCGGCAGCAGCCTTCCTGGTCTGCACGGTCAGCACACCACCCGACCCCATCGCCTGCAGACCATTGACCAGGATATTCAACAGGGCCCGGTACAGATGCTCGGGATCGACGTCAATCCGGCAGGGCTCAGGACAGAGATCCATCTCCAGGCCGATCTCCTGTTCGGTCATCTTCGGTCCGATAAAGGTCAGGGCCTTGTTGACGACGTCATTGATACTCACCGTCACCTTCTTGATCTTCTGCGGCCGGGCGAAATCCAGGAACTCCATGACGATCCCGTTCAGACGTATGGTCTCATCGACAATTATCTTGGCCAGATGTTCGTTGCCGGGGGCGACCTTGGCAATCCGCTTCTCCAGGATCTCGGCCGTGCTCCTGACAATTCCCAGAGGACTCTTTATCTCGTGGGAGACGGTGGCGACCATCGACCCCAGATGGGCCAGCCTTTCCGACTGGTTCAGTTTCTCTTCCAGGCGCAGACGCTCCAGGGTCCTCTTTTCCATGATCTCGCTGCCCCGGACGACAATGGTCCTCAAAACCAGGAAGAGAACGGCCATCACCATGCCGGACACGAGGATAATACGGGTCTGCAGATGAACGATGGTGGCATAGTCCTTGGACAGATCCTTTTCAATCTCGATCACCCCCATTATGACCTCCCCCGGCTCTCCATTCTCCCGGACCTGTCTGAAGGGAATATAGGTCTTCAGGATGCAGCGTATCGGGTCGGCGCCGGGCAGGAGACTGAGGATGGAGCCATTGTAGACAAACCTGTAATTGGCCACCCCGGTGAGGGATTTCCGGTATTCCTCGCCGCCGATGTCCTTTTTGCCGACCAGGTCGGGCTCCGTTGAATAGGAGATGATATTGATCTTGGAATCATAGATGGTCACCGATTTAATATTCAGTCCCTGGGTCACCCCTTTGATTATCTTGTCAAGATTCTCGAACTGTTCGGCATTGGAGAGTGCTATGCGTCCGTACCGCACCACCGCCGGGATGACAAATCTCCGAAACACCTGCTGATTTAAATTTTCAGCCAGAAGAAGGGAATAGTCCTGACTCTGCGCCAGCATGATTGTTCTGGCATGGTTGGAGATCAGCCAGGAGAGAAACAAGGTGAAGATCAGGAAGACCCCGAGGCTGGAAAAAGAGAAATATTTGACAAGCTTGAAAGGCTGAAGCCCGGAGTCGATCTTCTGCTGCCGGATGGAATCAAGGACCTTCTGCGACTCATTTTCATCGGCCATGACACACTCCACACAGACGGCAGTTCTCCGTATCACAGGCTCCGGTCGCCTCCGCCCGGAAGGACTTCAGATACTCCATCCACAAAAAACCGCGGGTAATTCCGTGGTCGATAATATACCACGGAAAGACATCATCCCGGCCATGGCCGCAGACGGCAAAAGCCTCAGGCTGGAGGTGGTTGTTTTTCATGGCCTGATTCCACGGAATTCCCCGTTCGGCCATATCCAGAAGGACCGGCGCCAGCCTGCGGTCGCCACGGGCCAGGACGGCCTGAAAAAAAACCTTGTCGGGACTGTCGGAATTAAAATGGACATTGGTCTCACCGGCCAGTCCTTTTCGCAGGAAATTGATTTTCTTCTTCAATTGCAGAACGGCATCCGTTCCGGACCTGATCTCCCCCGGCGCCAGCCGTTCACTGATACCGAAGGGATGAAATTGAAAGGGCGTCCATGGCTTCGGGGTAAAACAGTTCACCGACAGGGTGATCTCACAAAGCCTGCCGCGTTCGCGTCCGATATCCATGATCCGCTCTCGTAACCTGCCGATGAAGACCAGCATCTCCCGCAGGTCGTCGACTGTCTCCGTGGGCAGACCGATCATCAGGTACAGCTTGAGCTTGGAGAGCCCCACGCCGACAAGACGTTCGGCGGCCCGCAGCAGGTCCTCTTCAGTCAGGCCCTTGTTGATGACCCGCCGCAACCGCTCCGATGCCCCGTCGGGGGCAATGGCCACGCTTTTCAGATTGCTCCTGGCCAGCAGAGCCAGCAGCGATTCGGATATCCTGTCGGCCCGCAGAGAAGAAAAAGACAGCGAACACCCGCTTTCGTGCAGATGCGTTGAAATATTGGCCAGGGAATCCGTATCGACCATCTCCATTCCCAACAGGCCGATGCGCTTGATCGACGGCGGCAGATCTTCCAGGCCGCGGATCACCGCCTCACTTTCCCATAACCGGGGAGGACGGTAGATATAGCCGGCGGCGCAGAACCTGCAGCCCCTGGAGCAGCCTCGGCCAAGCTCGGTCAGATAGAGATCGGAGAACTCGGCCTGCGGCGTCAACAGCTGGGAATGGGCGGCCTTTTCGCAGTGGGGAACCAGCACCTTTTTAATGCGCTCGGGAACATCCGGCTCACTGACATACCCGCGAGACCGCCCTCCCTCTTCATACTGGGGGGTGTAGAAGAGGGGGGCGTAACAGCCGGACAGATTCTGCACAACCTCAAGCAAGACCGCCCGCCTCTCCTTGCTGTCGATATTTTTTTCGAGAAGGCCCAGGAGGTCCTTCAACACCGCTTCCGCCTCTCCGACCACAAAGAGGTCCACGAAGGGTGCAATGGGCTCGGGATTCATAAAGGTCGCGACACCGCCGCAGACAACCAGCGGCTGTCCGGGGCTTATCCGGTTCTGCCGCCGGGCGGCAAGGGGGGGGATGGAGGCAGCCAGGAGCAGGCGAACGAGATTCAGATAATCATGTTCAAAGCTGATGGAAAAAAGGATCAGCGGGAAATCCGTAAGCCTTCGCCCCGATTCCACGGACCGCAACGGCTCACCTGGGCCAGGCAGAAAGAACCGCTCGCAGACCAGGGAATTCTCTTCGTTAATGAGGGAGTACACCAGCTGAAAGCCGAGACTGGACATCCCGACCGCATAGGAGTTGGGATAGACTAGGGCAACCGGCAGCCGCCCCGTCCATTTCTTCAGATAACTGCCTTTTTCCTGGTCGAGCAGAGCGTGACGGCCGGGTCGATCACCACCGGATTTTTTCTTCTGCCTTCTGATTCCTCTCTCCTGACGGCTAGTTATAGCGCTAGTTGGCCTTCTTCCTGAGATAGGTGGGGGTCTCCAGGAGATCCTCATTCCAGTTCGTCCGTTCCATGCCGTTTCTGATCGAGTCGATACCGCCGGTGGTCCCGATGCTCTCGAAGGAATCGAAATTTGAGCCCGGCAGCGGGGTAACCCTGGGCTTCGGGTTGATGCGGGCGGGCGTGAGGGCCTGGCCGCCCATCTCAATCTCATCCTTCTGCTGTTTCGGCAGATCGCCCACCTGGGCGATGGTCTTGTTCTTTGTCGCGACATCACCTACGCCCGTGGCAATGACGGTGACATGCAGTTCATCACCCAGGGACTCATCGTAGAGCGCCCCGATCACCACCTTGGCGTCATCATCGACCTTGCCTTGAATCAGGGCGGAGGCCTCCATGAACTCGGCCATGGTGAAGCTCTCCTCCGAGGCCGAGATATTGATAAGCAGACCGCGGGCCCCGTCAATGCCGATATCCTCAAGCAGCTGGTTATCAATGGCCCGCCTGGCCGCCTCGGTGGCCCGGTTTTCGCCGACGGCAACCCCTGATCCCATGATGGCCGGCCCGACCTCTTTCATAACCGTGCGGAGATCGGCAAAGTCGGCATTAATCAGTCCCGGCACATTGATGAGATCGGTAATCCCCTTCACCGCCTGCAGGAGGACATTGTCCGCCATGGACAGCATATCGGAGAGCCTGCTGTTCTTCTGCATCAGGGAGAGGAGTCGGTCGTTGGGAACGGTGATGATGGTGTCGGCATATTTCTGCAGTTCATTCCAGCCGTTTTCGGCATTGCGCATCCGATATTTGCCTTCAAAGCTGAACGGCTTGGTCACCACGGCGACGGTCAAAGCGCCCAGTTCCTTGCTCAGCTTGGCCACGATAGGCGCGGCGCCCGTCCCGGTCCCGCCGCCCAGACCGGCGGTGACAAAGACCATATCGGTGCCCTTCAGGATCTTCTTCAATTCCTCGACGGATTCAAGGGCCGCCTGGGCCCCTATGTCAGGATCGGCGCCCGCCCCCAGCCCCTTGGTGATACCGGGGCCAAGCTGCAGACAGATATCCGCTTTCGACTGTTCAAGGGCCTGTTTATCCGTGTTCGCCACAATAAACTCAACACCCCGGAGTCCGCTGGCCACCATGGTGTTGATGGCATTACCGCCACCGCCGCCGACGCCTATGACCTTGACCTTTGCAACGCCTTCCGACTCTGCCATCCTAAACGGCATATAGACCCCCTGAATAGTACTGAGATGTAACCGGCCGGTTCATTTCCCTGCCGGTCAAACGTAAAAAACTATATCACTTGCCGAACCACACATAAACAAAAAACTCTTTAATCACATGATTTTTTTCAACCAGCCCTTAACCCTTCCGAACATCGACATGTCTTGGTATTTCCTGTCAAACTGATTTTTCTGTCCATAGAGGACCAGGCCGACCGCGGTGGTGCAGCGGGGGGTGTTCACCTCGTCGAGAGAGCCCCCGATTCCATGGGGATAGCCGATCCTGACCGGCAGGTCGAAGATCTGTTCAGCCAGATCGACCAGATTGGCCAGAAGGGCGGTCCCGCCGGTGATCACGACGCCCCCGTTGATCCTGTTTTTCAGGCCCGATATCAAGAGTTCCTTGTTCACCATCTCCAGGATCTCGACTATCCTGGCCTGGATGATGTCACCCAGGACCTTCTGGGTGATCTTTCGCGGCTCCCTGTCGCCCACCGTCGGCACATCGACCACATGATTGGGCTTGATGACGGAGGCTATGGCGCTCCCGTAATCCTCTTTCAGGCGTTCCGCCTCCTGCAGGGGAGTGCGCAGGCCCACCGACAGGTCATTGGTCAGATTGTGGCCGCCCAGTCCCAGTTCGCAGGTATGCCGGATGGTCCCGTCGCAGAAGACCGCCAGATCAGTCGTCCCCCCGCCGATATCCAGAAGGACCACGCCCAGTTCCATCTCGTCCGGGCTCAGGACCGCATTGGCCGAGGCAATGGACTCCAGGACCATGTCGGCGACCTCCAGGCCCGCCTTGTTACAGCAGGTGACCAGATTATGCACCGCCCCGTTGTCGGCGGTGACGATATGGACATTGGTGACCAGCCGCACCCCCGTCATGCCCAGGGGGTTCTGGATGCCGGTATGGTCGTCCACCATGTACTCCTGGGGCATCACATGGATGATCTGCTGATTTTCCGATATCTTTACCGTTCTGGCAGCTGTAATCACCTCATTGATATCCGCCTGTTTGATCTCGCGGCCATTGATGGCCAGGATCCCCGGACTGTTGAACCCCTTGATATGGTTGCCGGCAATACCCACATGCACATAATGGAGATTGCAGCCGGCCTTGTCCTCGGCGATCTTGACCGCCTGCTGGATGGAATTGACGGTGCTCTCGATATTGACGACCACCCCCTTCTTCAGACCGAGGGACGGGGCAATACCGACGCCGATAATATCAATCCCGTCACTGAAGGCCTCCCCCACCACACAGCAGATCTTGGTCGTGCCGATATCGAGACCGACAATCAGCTCTCCCGCTTCCTTGTCCTTCCGGGGCTCCTCAACTATCGGCTCCAATGCGTTATTTTCATCCATTCCGTTCAACCCGATCCACTTTGTGCCACCAGCACTTTATTTGTCAGATAATCCATCCGTATATATTCAACCTGCGAGATCAGCATTCCTTCCTTTTTCTGTTTATACAAGACTCCCAGGACCTCGTGCAACTGTTTGTATTTCTTTCCAACGTCCCCCTTGCCGAAAAAGATTGGGAAGGGGTATTCAACAAGATAAACAACCATTCCTTCAGCCGTATCCAGGTGAATCTCGGATACCGACTGGGCCGGCAGATTCGGATTGTTCGTTTTAACCAGTTTCAGGAAACGCATGGCATCCCCGATCATTTCTTTCCTCTTGCCGGGATCCTGAATGTCAGAAGCCCCTGTTATTACAGGAAAGTCAAGATCCTGCCCCGGTTTAGCCGGGATAAAAGCAACACCCTTTGCATCCATATAATAGAGCTGCCCATGGCCGGTATCCCCTTGCAGAAGAAGGGCTTCCGGAACATGTTCAACTACGCGGATCGACAGCCTGTTCGGCCAGGTCCGCTGGACGTTGACCTCCGCCACCCAGGGATGCCTGACAAGTATCGCCTCCAGTTTGCCGGGATTGATGCTGAAGAGGTTGGTATGGTATCTGATCTCACCCAGTTCACGGATCTCGGCGGGCGTCGTCACATGACACCCCTCAATCACCACATTATCCTGGACCTCGAAATATTCCATCCCCGCCGCAAGGCCCGAAACCCACCCCCTGCCGGCATACAGCACTGCGGCGAGGCCCGCCACGGCCAGACCAGCGGCAAAGAGGACGAAATAGTTGTTTTTCCGAGGGGAGACTCCGATTCCGGTCGTTCTTCGCAGCCCTGAGACGAACGAGAATATTTTTTTCAGTCCGGCCGTGAAAATCGATAGGTCCTTTGAAGATTTTTGATGGAAGGGAGTATAGGTCTGTTTCGTCAGTACCGGGGTCCGAAAGGCATGGCTGCTCTTTTTTTTCCAGAAAAAGACGGAGCCGATCATTTTTTGCAAGGTTCTGAAAAAACTCATAGGAAATGCACCTCCGGGTCGAGCAGTATGCCGCTGTCCTTCACTACCATCCGCCGTACCCTCTCCATCAGTTCCTTGACATCCGCGGCGGTCGCGCCCCCCGTATTGACCAGAAAATTGGCGTGTACCGGTGACACCATCGCCCCGCCGACCCGCATCCCCTTGCATCCACTCTTCTCAATCAGGCGGCCGGCACTGTCTCCCGGCGGATTTTTAAAAAATGACCCGGCATTGGGTTGCCCCTTCGGTTGCCTTGCCCGGCGTCCGGCAAGATGCTCGGAGCAGCGCCTGCGTAAGGCCCCCGGGTCGTCTCGAAAAAGCCTCACCGCAACCCCGGTCACCACCTCTCCTGTCAGCCCGCCGACATGATCCTGCCAGCACCGGTAGGAAAAATGCAAATCCCGTCGTTGTATTTCTTGCGGTCCGGCAGCCCGCATCACTGTCACGGAGGTCAGGACATCAGCCAGCTCGTCTCCCCAGGCGCCGGCATTCATGACCACCGCCCCTCCCACCGTGCCGGGTATGCCACACGCAAATTCCAGTCCGGAAAATCCACTTTTTATACACCAGCCGGAGAGCCTTGTCAGTCCGCAACCACCGCCGGCCCGCACCAGGACGGAGGCGCCGTCATCTTCACATCCGATGTCCTTGAAGCCGTTTCCCAGCACCACGATCACCCCGGCAAAGCCGGAATCCGAAACAAGGAGGTTGGTTCCCCGGCCGATCACCCGCCATTGCAGCCCGTTCTCTCGAAAAAAAGCAAGCAGGTCCTGGAGCTCCCCCCTCTCCTCCACGGTCACCAACG
>JAJYAX010000026.1 GCA_021779275.1 Deltaproteobacteria bacterium
ACCGTTCCGCGCGATGCGGTCTTGCAGGATCAGCAGGGCAGTTATGTTTTCCGTGTTGTCGATGGCAGGGCCAAGCGTGTCGAGGTCACCACCGGACGTGTAAGTGACAAGTGGATAGAGATTGTAAACGGCCTGAAGTCCGATGATTCGGTCGTCAGCGTCGGGAATTACGAACTCACGGATGGCATACGGGTTCGGGAGGGCAGGTAAATGGATATTGCCCACTGGGCGGCTTCGCACCGACGCTCCATTCTCTCGTTGTTTCTTTTGTTCGCCGTGGCCGGGGTCTTGACTGCTTTTCATCTGCCGGTGGCCTTGTTTCCCCATATTAATTTTCCGCGTATCGCCATCAATGTGGAGACGGGCGACCAGCCGGCCGATCAGATGGTTATCGCGGTGACGCGCAGGATCGAACAGGCGGTAAGGCCGGTTCCCGGAGTCGCCTCGATCCGATCGACCAGCAGCCGCGGCAGTGCGGAAATATCGGTGAATTTTGACTGGGGCATCGATATGGGCGCGGCCATGCTGCAGGTCCAGTCGGCGGTGACTCAGGCCCTTCCCGACCTGCCCGCCGGCACCACCTTCAAGGTGCGGCGCATGGACCCGACGGTCTTTCCTATGGCCGCCTACAGTCTGACCTCGACAACCCTTTCCCAGACCGAACTGCATGATATCGGAATGTACCAGCTGGTGCCGCTTCTTTCGGCAATCAACGGGGTTGCCCGGGTGCAGGTCATGGGCGGCAAAACGAGTGAGTACCGGGTCGAGGTTGATCCGGTGAAGCTGGCGGCCTATGATCTGACCTTTGAAGATGTAACCAGGGCGTTGAGCGCCGCCAATGTCCTGCAGGCGGTTGGGAGGATGGAAGATCATTACAAGCTCTATCTGACAATGTCGGACACCCGAATACACAGCCTTGACGATATCCGCGGCACCATCCTGCGCAGTGGTGAAAACGGTCTTGTGCTATTGCAGGATATTGCCCGGGTCTATCCGTCGGAGAAACCGGTGTGGTTGAAGGTATCGGCGGACGGCAAACCGGCAGCGCTCGTCATGGTGTACCAGCAACCCGATGCCAATACCGTCCAGATTGTCAATGACATCAAGTCTCATCTCGATGCCTTCCATGACAAATTGCCCAAGGGGCTGCACATCGCCAACTGGTATGACCAGAGTCGGCTGGTGGTTGCCGCTGCCGCAAGCGTCCGTGACGCCATCCTGATCGGCATGCTGCTAGCGGCTCTTGTCCTGTTTATATTTCTGCGTAGTCTGAAAATTACGCTGGTGGCGATGATGACGGTTCCCGCAGCCTTGGCCACCACCGTTGTGTTGCTCGATGTCCTCGGAGACAGTTTCAATATCATGACGCTCGGCGGCATGGCGGCGGCGGTGGCGCTTATAGTGGACGACTCCATTGTCGTGATCGAACATGTCGTGCGCCGCCTGCGGGAAAAAAAGACAGCTGGTGGCCAACTCACTCTCTCCATCCGCGAGGCGGCCATCGAATTCACCAGGCCCCTGACCGGCTCCTCCATGGCAACTGTGATCATTTTTATCCCCTTAGCCTTTCTCTCCGGGGTTACAGGAGCCTTTTTCAAGGCTCTGTCATTGACCATGGCCAGTTCTTTATTGGTCTCCTTCCTGCTGGCCTGGCTGGCTGTGCCTCTCTTGTCCGAGCATCTGCTCACCCCAAAAGATGCCCTGCGGGAGGATATCGGCCCCGTATTCAAACGTATTCAGCTGGGATATCAAGGACTGATGGAGCGATTGATGCGCAGGCCCGTACTGGTCCTGGTCGTTGTAATTCCCTTCCTCGTGCTCACCTTCGTCGCCTATAAGCAGGTGGGGTCCGGCTTTATGCCCCATATGGACGAAGGCGGCTTTGTCCTGGATTTCCTGTCGCCGCCGGGAACATCTCTTGCCGAGACGGATCGTCTGGTAGGTCAGATCGAAGACATCCTCAAGGCCGACCTCGCGGTTGAGACCTATTCAAAACGAACAGGAGGCGGGCTGGGCGGCAGTCTGCATCAGTCCAACGAAGGAGATTTCTTTGTCCGGCTCAAGCCTTTTCCGCGTCCTCCCATCGATCTGGTGATGGACAGGATCCGCGGGCGGATTGAGCGGAAAGTGCCGGGGCTGAAAATCGATCTGATCCTGCTTATGGAGGACCTGATCGGTGACCTGACGGCCGTGCCGCAACCGATTGAAGTCAAGCTTTATGATGACGATTACGATGAGTTGATGAAGGTCGCCCCGCAGGTGGCCGCTGCCATCAAAGGCATTCCCGGGGTGGTTGACGTGAGAGACGGGATCGTGCTGGCCGGCGATGCCCTTACCATCCGTGTGGACCGCGAAAAGGCCGCTCTGGAGGGCGTTGATCCGGCCAGTGTGACCAAGCAGCTGCAGGCCTGGATGCGCGGTATCGTCACGACTCAGGTCCAGGAGGGAGTGAAACTGGTAGGCATCCGGGTCTGGACCCCGGATCAGGTGCGCCGCAGCCCGGCTGATCTTGAAAACATGCAGATCCGGGCCCCCGGCGGGCATCTGTTTCCGTTACGGCGGATTGCTCATTTTGAGAAGGTCGTCGGCCAGCCGCAGATCACCCGGGAAAACCTCAAGCGCATGATTGCGGTGACCGGCCGGATAAGCGGCCGTGATATGGGTTCCACCATTCGTGACGTAAAAAAGACGCTGACACAAAAGGGCCTGTTGCCGAAGAGCGTCTATTATGAACTTGGCGGTCTTTACCAGCAGCAGCAGATTGCCTTTCGTGGGTTGATCGCGGTTTTTGCAGCCGCCTTGGGTCTTGTCTTTTTACTGTTGCTTTTCCTCTACGAGGACTTCGCCGCCGCTTTTGCCATCATGGCCATGCCCCTGTTGGCGGCGGGGATGGTCTTTGTCGGCCTGTGGCTGACGGGAATCGAGTTGAATATCACGGCAATGATGGGCATGACCATGATCGTCGGCATCGTCACCGAGGTGTCGATCTTCTATTTCTCGGAATACCACGATCTGGTGGCGCAGGGAAATGATGAGAGGAAGGCGCTGATTCAGGCCGGAGTCAACCGGATGCGGCCGATTGTAATGACCACCCTGGCGGCCATCTTTGCGCTGATGCCTCTGGCGCTGGCAATTGGTCAGGGTTCTCAGATGCAGCAGCCCCTGGCAGTGGCCATCATATCCGGCCTGCTGGTGCAGACACCTCTGGTTATCGTCGTGATGCCGGTTATCTATAAGATCCTGGCTCGTATTAAAAAGGCAGAAACAGTCGATGCAGGCAAATGCCCGGTCTGATGCCGTAAAGATGTGAAATGTTTTCCTGAAGGAGCAAAAATGCAAATAATCAGCCGGGTCAGGAATAGGTGGTTTTCCTGGGTTGCAGAAGTTGGGACATTATACCCTGTTCTTCTTCTCAGACTCTTTCTGACCTTTCAGAATCTCAAATTTATATCCTTAGCCATCGGCAAATTGAGACGCTTTTGGCTGGTACACTTCCGGAAAGAATATGTCCGGCAGCAACTCTCCGCCCGTCAGGGCGCTTGTCTTCAATGCGGCACCTGTTGCAGCCTGCTGTTTACCTGCCCGGTCCTGATAAAGAACGAACATTGCCTCATGTATAATACCTGCAGGCCGCAAGCCTGCAAGGTATTTCCCGTAGATCAGAGGGATGTGGATGATGTGAGAGTTCGCGGCGCCCAGTGCGGCTACTCTTTTTCCGGTCAGGATTTCAAAGAGGATAGAAACATGAAATGAAGATTCTCATTGTCGATGATGAGCTGACCCTGTTGGAACAATTGAAAAGCGCCCTTGAAGGCCAGCGCTATATGGTTGAGACGGCGCGGGACGGGGAAGAGGCCTCGGACAGGCTTTTTGACAACCCGTTCGATCTAATCATTCTGGATATCATGTTGCCTAAACAGGATGGCCTCTCGGTACTGCGGGAAATCCGGCGGGCGGGTATCAAAACCCCCGTCCTGATGCTCACCGCCCGGGGGGATATCGGAGACAGGATCAAAGGGCTTGATCTAGGGGCGGACGACTATCTGGCCAAACCCTTTTCACTGGATGAGCTGCTGGCCCGGATCCGCGCCCTGTTCAGACGATCCGGGGGGCAGGTGGATTCGGTGCTGCGGGTTGGGGACCTCCAACTCGATACCATTAGCCGAGAGGTGACCAAGGGAGGGGCATCCGTGGAGCTGACCGCCAGGGAGTTTTCCATCCTGGAATTCTTGCTCTACAATAAAAACAGGGCCGTGTCGCGTTTCAGCCTGGCCGAACATGTCTGGGGAGATGCCTTCGATCCTTTCAGCATGTCCAATTTTATGGATGTCCATATCAAAAACCTGCGGCACAAGATCGGTGACTCGGGACACGGCGCTATTGTCCGGACTCTGCGTGGTGTCGGGTATATCATCAAGGATGACGCCCAATGACCGTTCGGCAGAAGATCTCTCTCTTGATCACGGCCGCGGGTTTTCTGGCCAGCCTGGTCTTTTCCTGCATCATCGTTTGGGAAATGCGCGAACAGCCCTTCCGGATTATGGACGCTGATCTGCAGACCACCGCCGAACGGGCTGTTCATCTTCTTTTCGGGGCAGATACAGGGAGTGCTCTTGACGTTCCTTTATTGATAGACGACAGACAATACTGGTTGAAGGTATATGATCAGGAGAGCGGCAGGCTGTTGTACACATCCAGTTTGGCCAAACAGATAGAAATTCCGGAACCGGCTCCGGAGTCCAGCGCCACAGTCAGCCTCATCGTCCCTCGGGGAAAAATTGATGTGGGGCAGGACAGTCAAAGCGAGGCCACCTTCAGGATGAATACATTCAGGGAATCATATAATGGAAAGACATTTCTCGTGTGCGCAGGTCGCCCCATGGAACAACTTGAGGAAGAACTGACGGATATCTTTATTGGCGTCGGGGCCGGCCTTGCCGTTTCGGTGCTCCTGCTGCTGGTGACCAGTTATTTTGTGGCGGGACTAATCCTGAAACCCATCAGGGCCATGAATGATCAGGCCCGTGATATCTCGGAAAAGCATCTGGACCGGAGGATACCGGTGAGCAGTGAGCGTGACGAATTCAACACTCTGGCCCGGACCCTCAATCAGGTCTTTGACAGGCTGCAACATGCCTTCTTGCAACAAAAGAGGCTGCTGGCCGATGCCTCCCATGAATTGAAGACCCCCCTGACAATGATACGGCTATCAGTGGATGAGCTTCAATCGGCCTGGGATGGAGATCCGGGGGCGCTGCACAGGGAAGGACTTACGAGAATGACCGGACAGGTGCTGCGTATGGAGCGGCTCGTCAAAAATCTCCTGGACCTCTCTTCGCTGGAAATCGAGGAAAGTACGGCCAAAGAACCGGTGGATATAAGCGGGGTGCTGGACTCTCTGGTGGCGGATTACCGTTTTTTGGCCGATACACGCACTATTCAGATAGACGTCCGTCTTGCCCAGCAGCTGCCTGTGCAGGGAAACAGGGAAAAGCTGATCCGCGCCTTTTCAAATATCCTGGACAATGCCATCAAGTATAACGTGGACGGAGGCCGGGTCGAGGTGATCGCCGACCATTCCGGCAGGGATATTACGATTACAGTTTCCAACACAGGTCCGGGTGTTGCCGAGGAGGAAATCCCCAAGGTGTTTGACCAGTTTTACCGGGTGGAAGAATCCAGATCTGTCCGTTACGGCGGCTCCGGATTAGGTCTGGCCATTGTGAAGAGAATTATTGATCTCCATGGCGGGTCGGTGAGATTCGAGAGCAGGCAAGGGGATTGGACGCGGGTGACCGTCAGCTTGCCGATCCGCCGGCCTTTCTGTCAGGGGCCGATTCCGGCATGAAAAACAGGAGAGCGGGCGGGGCGGGATGGCGGAGAATTTTTCAGGGCAATATCTTGGCCTTCGGCCTGGTCAGTTTTCTCACTGACTTTTCCACCGAGATGATCTATCCCCTTTTGCCGGTCTTTTTTGCCGGATTCGTGTCGCCGGCGGCGGTGGCGGTGTATGTGGGCCTGATGGAGGGTCTGGCGGAAGGTACCTCCAGCCTGCTTAAGTTCTATTCCGGCCGTCTCAGTGACCGGGTCAACCGGCGTAAGCCTTTGGCCCTTATCGGTTATGCGATTTCCAGCATCATCAGACCCTTTACCGCCATGGCCGTTGTCGCCTGGCAGGTTGTGGTTTTTCGTCTGCTGGACCGTGTCGGGAAGGGGCTTCGAACCGCGCCGAGGGATGCCCTGCTCAGCGAATCGATAACGGACGATGTCAGGGGCCGGGCTTTCAGCTTTCATCGGTTGATGGATCATGCCGGCGCGGTGACAGGCCCGCTTATGGCGGTCGTCTTTCTCTATCTGATGCTCGGGCGCGCCATCCTGTGGCAGCAGGGAAACAGTAGCACCAGCCCGCAGGAGATGGCGGCCTTGCGCTGGTTGTTCGCCCTGGCGGCTCTTCCGGGGATGGCGGCAGTCCTGTTGCTGTGGAGATTCGTTCAGGAGAGGCGGCATCCTGCCGGAACACAACATGCGTCTGAAGAAAAGGCCTCTCCGCCCAGATCGCGGCTCTCCCGCGGCTTTTTCTTTTTTCTCTCCGCCGAGGTGTTGTTTACCCTTGGCAACAGTTCCGACCTGTTTCTGATTTTCTATGCCCGGAATCGATTCGGTCTGGGCCTTGGCTGGGTCATCAGTTTATGGGTTCTGCTGCATCTCGCCAAGATTGTATTCAGTCTGCCCGGCGGCTGGCTGGCGGACCGGACCGGCCATAGAGAGGCCATTATCGCCGGGTGGGTGACCTACGCCCTTGTCTATGTCATGGTTCCCTTTACAACGGATATCAGGATGATCTGTGTGCTGTTGTTTTTCTATGGTCTCTACTATGGGCTGACGGAGGGGGCGGAACGCGCCCTGGTGGCGGAGATGGCGGCCGTCACGGATAGAGGAAGAGCCTATGGATGGTACCATGGCGCAGTGGGTCTGGCCACTTTGCCCGCGAGTTTGATGTTTGGCATCTTCTGGGCATGGTTCGGCCCTGATCGGGCCTTTTTTTTCGGCGCCTTTCTGGCGGCGGCGGCCGTGGTCCTTCTTGCGGTGAACCCGGTAACCGATAGAGACAAACCGGGCCGCCTGCAGAATAGTTGAAGAGGATCGGAAGAAAGCTACAGCCCCTTCTTCATCGCAGCCACGATCTTGGTGATGTTGTTTTTAAACATATCCACATAGGTCGGAGCGGGGCCATCGGGTTTGGACAGGGCATCCGAATAGAGTTCTCCGCCCACGGTCACCTTGCTCTCTCTGGCGATCTGTTGAATCATGCGCGGATCGGAGATGTTTTCGACAAAGACCGCCGTGATATTCTCCTGCTTTATCTGTCTGATGAGCGTCATCACTTCGCCTGCCGATGGTTCACTCTCGGTGCTGAGGCCCATGGGAGAGAGAATGTCTATGCCGTAGGCCCCGGCGAGGTAGCCGAAGGCGTCGTGGGTGGTAAGCATTCGTCGTTTCTGCCGGGGGATGGCTGAGAATTCCGACTTTACCCAGGTGTTGAGTGCGACGAGCTTCGCGGTATAGGCCCGGGCCAGGGCGGTATAGGTTTCGGCTCCGGCCGGATCAACCGCTGTGAGCGCCTGGGCGATATTTTTGACATAGAGTATGCCGTAATCGAGATCCTGCCAGGAGTGGGGATCGATCATACTCCGGCCGTCCTTCTCCTCACCCTTCATTTCCCGGGGTTTGACTCCGGTGCTGGCGACCGCCACGGTTCCAACGTAGCCGGATGCCTTGATCAGGCGATCCACCCAGCCCTCAAGGCCAAGCCCGTTGACGACCACGAGGTCGGCCTGGCTGACAGCCTTGGCGGCGGCGGGTGTCGGTTCATAGGCGTGCACATCCCCATCGGGGCCGACCAGGGTGGACACTTCGACCCTGTCTCCGCCAATATTCTTGACCATATCGCCGAGGATGCTGAAGCTGGCGATAACCCGGATGGTTTTTTGGGCCTGGGCGGTGGTGTTTGTTATAAAAAGAGCGCAAACAACGATCAGAATTCGTGCTGCTGTCGACATATTGTCTCTCCTGAGAGGTGTTTAGCCGGTAAGATGGTTACCTGCCTTGTGGCGGCTGTAAAGGCTGCCGTATCTGCCGAAAATGACCGAAAAAATATAGCAGATTCCGGCAACGAGAATGATGGAGGGGCCGGAGGGGAAGTTCATATAATACGATAAGAGCAATCCTGTATAACTTGACAGCAGAGCAATGATCGCTGCGGCGAGGGATGCCGACCAGAACTGCTTGGCCCAGAAATTGGCGGATGCGGCGGGCAGCATCAGCATACCGACGGCCATCAGGGTTCCAAGCGCGGTAAAACCGGCGACCAGATTCAACACCACCAGGACCAGAAAGATGAAATGCATCGTTGCGCCGTACCCGCCGACGGACCGCAGGAAGCCGGGATCGAAACACTCGACGATCAGGGGTCTGTAGATGAGGGCCATGGTGAAGAGGGTCACGGTGGTGATGGAGGCGACCAGGATCAAGGCCGGGTTGTCCACGGCCAGAATAGTGCCGAACAGGACATGGATCAGGTCAACGCTGGTGCCGCGCATGGAGATGATCAGGACGCCCAGGGCCAGTGAAATAAGGTACAGGGCGGCAAAACTTGCGTCTTCCCGCAGGGCCGTGAGCCGGGTGATGGCCCCGGCCAGCAGGGCGACGGTCAGGCCTACGACGATGCCGCCGATGGTCATTGCATAGAGGGAGAGGCCGGAGACCAGAAAACCCAGCGCCGCTCCCGGCAGGACGGCATGGGAGAGGGCGTCTCCCATCAGGCTCATGCGTCTCAGGACCAGCAGCATTCCGACGGGGGCGCAGCCGATGGCCAGGGCGAAGCAGGCCACCAGGGCATGGCGCATAAAGATAAACTCCTGGAAGGGGGATAGAAAAAAAGCAAAAAAATGATTCATGCCTGATCCTCCAGACAGACCTCGGCCGACTCGTTCCAGGCCTCCGACATCCTGCGGGACTGCAGCAGGTTTTCGTCGGTCAGGACCTGGCGGGTCTCACCCCAGCCCACCAATTCTCGCGCCATCAGCAAGGTCTGCGGGAAATAGGCCCGCACCTGGTTGAAGTCGTGCAGAACGGCAATGATCGTTCGCTTCTCGGCATGCCAGTGCTGTATCACCGCAAGAAGGTCGAGGGTGGTCTGGGCGTCGATGGAGGTGAAGGGCTCGTCCAGGATAACCACCGGAGCGTCCTGCAGGAGCATCCGGGCGAACATGACCCGCCGGAACTGACCGCCTGACAGATCGCTGATGGACCGGTTCTCAAATCCGTCGAGACCGACCGTATGGAGGGCCTGTTCCGCCTTTTTCCAGAGACCGTGCTGCATGCCGCCGAAGATACCGATGTTCCGCCAGAGCCCGAGGATAATGACATCAAGGACCGAGATCGGAAAACTCTGGTCTATCTCCAGCTGTTGCGGCAGGTAGGCGATCTGGCTGGTCGTGAGCGCTCCCCTGTCGATGCGGCCCCCCAGCGGGCGCAGGATGCCGGTGATACCCTTCAGGAGGGTGCTCTTACCCGAGCCGTTGGGGCCGATCACCGCCGTCATCGAGCCGGGTTCAAAGGCGCCGGACAGATGGTGGACGGCGGGATGCCGTTCATACCCGAGGGTCAGGTTGTGCAGGGTGATTGCATTCATTATGGTTCCCGGGGAATCAAATCAGCCCAGCGCCCAGGCAACTGCAAGCCAGAGGAGCGCCGAGGCGCCGGCGGCCCAGATCAGACGGACGCCAACACTCCAGCCGAGCGGGGACAGCAGGCGTTCTTTGCCGGCCATTTTCGGGGAAATCGACCAGTTCGCCATTGCATCCTCTATATGAAAAATGTTATCATTTAATAAAGTTTCGTCCATTACCTAAAAAAATGTCGTCCGGAATGGAATTGATTTTATGTGCATGATATAGTGGATAACTCTCCTGGTGGAGAGATCGTTTCGGACCGGTTTTG
>JAJYAX010000027.1 GCA_021779275.1 Deltaproteobacteria bacterium
CCCTAAAGCCGAGGAACATGCCGCAGCCGAGTCTGGTGCTGTCCATCATAACAGTCTCTCTCCCGCCAAACTGAAAGATCTGGGCTGGCGGATTATGAACTTCATAGCCCTGATGATTATTCTGGTGAAATTCGGAGCTAAACCCATCGCAGCAGGCCTCAGCAGCCGGAAAAATAAGATCAAAACCGAGATTGAAGATCTCCAGGCCCGCAAGGCAGAGGCCGAGAAGTCCTATAGGGATTTTGAGGCGAAACTGGCAAGCGTTGAGAGCGATATAGACACAATTGTCGAAAAGGCCGTCGCCCAGGCTCAGGTGGAGAAGGCCAGGATCATTGAAAAAGCCGAGCAGGCGGCAGCCGACATCCAACGTCAGGCGGAAATGGCCATCCAGCATGAGATTATGGAAGCCAGAAGGATGCTGAAGAACGAGATTGCAGATCAGGCCGCAGCGATGGCGGAAGAATTGATCGTCAAGAACCTAACCGCTGCCGATCAGGTGAAGATCGTTGAAGATTATCTAGTTAAAGTAGGGGCCGTCCAGTGAAACAGACAATCTTAGCGCGAAGATACGCCAAGGCGCTTTTTGCCGTTGGTATGGAAAACAAGAATTATGAAGCCTACAATGATGCACTCCAAGGAGTTGCAGGGCTTTATGCCTCTCATCCGGAAGTTGGTGATGCCCTGACAAACCCGCTTTATCCCTTGGATGTGCGGGAAAAGGTCATGGTTGGACTTGTCAAGTCCATCGGTGTGGACAAAATCATGGGGAACTTTCTGAACCTGCTGGTGAAGAAAAAACGTGCTGAAATACTCCCCGAGATTGCAGAGGCGTTTCAGGTTCTGGTTGATATTGAAAAGAATATCAGCCATGGAACTGTCATTTCAGCGGTAGCGCTCAGTGATGAATTGCAGGCCAGTGTTCGGGCCGCGCTTGAAAAATTAACAGGCAAGAAAGTTGAGCTGTCGACCAGTGTCGATCCATCTTTGATAGGCGGGATAATAGCGAAAGTCGGAGACCTGGTACTGGATGGCAGCATCAGGACACAGCTTGCAGGTTTAAAAGATTCCATAAAGGGGAGAGAATAGATGCAGATCAAAGCCGAAGAAATCAGTCAGATTATCAAAGACCAGATTGGGGAGTACGAGACAAGTATTGACCTAAATGAGACAGGTACCGTAATCTCAGTCGGTGACGGTATCGCGCGTATCTATGGCGTGCAGAATTGTATGGCTATGGAGCTTCTTGAGTTCCCCGGCGGAGTTATGGGTCTTGCCTTGAACCTGGAAGAGGATAATGTCGGTTGCGCGGTCCTTGGGAGTGTTCAGGGTATCAAAGAAGGGGATATCGTCAAACGTACCGGAAAAATCGCCGAGGTGCCTGTCGGACCGGAGATGGAAGGCCGGGTTGTGGACGGTATCGGTTTCCCCATCGATGGACAGGGACCGATCAACGCCAAACTCAGTTCTAAGATTGAGGTCCTGGCGCCTGGTGTTATTGCCCGAAAAGGCGTGCATGAGCCATGCTATACCGGCGCCAAGGCCGTCGATGCCATGACCCCGGTCGGCAGAGGCCAGCGTGAGCTTGTTATCGGCGACCGCCAGATCGGCAAGACCGCCCTCTGTGTCGATGCGATCATAGCCCAGAAGGATACCGATGTACATTGTATTTATGTGGCCGTTGGACAGAAGAAATCGACAGTCGCCCTGGTGGTTGAGGCCTTGAGAAAACATGGTGCCATGTCGTATACAACGGTCGTTGCGGCATGCGCATCCGATCCTGCTCCCATGCAGTATATTGCCCCCTTTGCCGGTACATCCATGGGCGAATATTTTCGGGACAACGGTATGCATGCCTTGATTATCTACGACGATCTGTCGAAACAGGCTGTTGCCTATCGGGAACTTTCCCTGCTCCTGCGGCGTCCGCCGGGACGTGAGGCCTATCCCGGCGACATTTTTTTCAACCACTCACGTCTGCTTGAGAGATCTTCCAAGGTCAATGATGCCTTGGGCGCCGGTTCCCTGACGGCCCTCCCCATCATCGAGACCCAGGCCGGTGACGTATCGGCTTTCATCCCGACAAATGTTATCTCCATTACCGACGGTCAGGTATACCTGGAACCGAACCTGTTCTTCTCCGGCGTTCGACCGGCGATCAATGTTGGTCTCTCCGTATCCCGAGTTGGCGGTAGCGCCCAGGTCAAGGCCATGAAACAGGTGGCGGGCACCCTTCGTCTCGACCTGGCTCAGTATCGTGAGCTTGCCGCTTTTGCGGCATTCGGCTCGGATCTTGATGCGGCGACGCAGGCCCAGTTGACACGGGGAGAGCGTCTGGTCGAAATCCTTAAACAACCGCAATATCAACCGCTGCCCATGGAGAAACAGGTAACGATCCTCTTTGCGGGCACCAATGGGTATCTGGATAAACTGCCGGTAAATACCCTGGCAAATTATGAGATGGAGCTCTACTCATACATTGAATCCAATGAACCTTCGATTTTTACGGATTTAAAAGAGCAGAAGATATTCACTGATGAAATTAAGGCGAAACTGAATAAGGCACTGACCAGCTTTGGCAACACATTCAAGGCAACTAAAGGTCTTAACTAATCAAAGGTAGGTCGAAGCTATGCCCAGTTTAAAAGACGTGAAAACAAAGATCTCGGGTGTCAAGAAGACATCCCAGATCACGAAAGCCATGAACATGGTCGCTTCTGCGAGATTGCGTAGCGCTCAGGAGAAAATGGAGAATTTCCGGCCATACACCTCCAAGTTCAATGAGGCGATGTCGAATTTATCTGGCGGTTCCAACACGAGCAGCTTTCCCTTGATGGAAGTCCGGGATCTAAAAAATCTGGAAATTGTTGTCATTACATCAGATCGTGGACTTTGCGGATCTTTTAATTCCAACATTATCAAGATGACCTTAAAAAAAGTAGCCGAATGTGAGGCGAAAGGAGTTGGGGTGAGTCTTGTCTGTGTAGGAAAAAAGGGTTTCCAGTTATTGAAGAAGACCGGGAAGGTGCGGAAAAAATACACAGATATAATGTCATCGTTTCAGATGTTTAACGCGCGTGAGATTGCAAGCGATGTTTCCGAAAATTTTCTGAGTGGTAAGGCTGACAGGGTTGAAGTCATCTACGGAGAGTTCAAATCAGTTGCCGTGCAGAAGCCCGCTGTTAAACCGTTTTTGCCGGTTGAACCTATTCAGAGCGACGTGACCAACAAGATATCTGGTGAATACATCTATGAACCTTCCACGGAAGAGATCATGGATGTCATGCAGCCATTATATTTAAATGTTATGATCTATCATGCCATGCTTGAGGTTGGCGCCAGTGAACATGCAGCCAGAATGACGGCCATGGACAATGCCACCAATGCCTGCAAGGATATTGTTGATCACCTGACCATCGTCTATAATAAAGCTCGCCAGGCCGCTATCACGGCCGAACTCATGGATATCGTTGGCGGTGCTGAAGCCCTTAAATAATATCTGACCATACGGAAAAACTAAGACTCTTGAGGAGGGGTAAGGCCCTATGAGTAAGCAAAGGATTGGAAAAGTAATTCAAGTAATTGGTCCCGTAGTGGACGTCGAATTTGACGCCGGGAATCTACCGAACATCCTGAATGCCATGTATATCAGTAATCCTGGTATCTCGGATGTGAAAGATAATCTGGTTGTCGAGGTCGCACAACATCTGGGGAACAATGCCTGTCGTTGTGTAGCCATGGACCAGACCGACGGTCTGGTTCGTGGTATGGAGGTGCGTGATTCCGGCCAACCGATTACCATCCCGGTTGGCACTCCGTCTCTGGGCCGGATTATGAACGTTGTCGGCCGACCGGTCGACGGGCTTGGTCCCATCAGTGCCGAGAAGACTATGCCTATCCACAGAAACGCCCCTCTCTTTACCGAACAGGATACCGAGGTTCGCGTTCTGGTGACGGGAATCAAGGTCATCGATCTTCTCGTGCCCTTCCCTCTGGGAGGTAAAATGGGCCTCTTCGGCGGCGCCGGTTGTGGAAAGACCGTTATCATGATGGAGATGGTTAATAATATCGCCATGCATCATGGTGGTATTTCCGTCTTCTGTGGTGTCGGTGAGCGAACCCGTGAAGGAAATGACCTTTATCACGAGATGAAGGAATCAGGCGTCTTACCAAAAGCGGCTCTGGTTTATGGGCAGATGACTGAACCCCCGGGAGCCCGTGCCCGTGTAGCCTTGACCGGTCTTACCGCAGCGGAATACTTCCGTGATGAGGAAGGACAGGATGTTTTGTTCTTTGTTGATAACATCTTCCGTTTTACCCAGGCCGGCTCCGAGGTTTCCGCTCTTCTTGGTCGGATTCCCTCCGCGGTTGGTTACCAACCGACCCTGGCCACAGACCTTGGTGCGCTGCAAGAGCGTATTACATCAACCACCAAAGGATCCATTACCGCTGTTCAGTGCGTTTATGTGCCGGCAGATGATCTCACCGACCCTGCCCCGGCTACAACATTTGCCCATCTCGATGGTACGGTTGTTCTTTCACGACAGATCTCGGAGCTGGGAATCTATCCTGCTGTTGATCCGCTTGACTCTACCTCCAGGATTCTTGACCCCAACGTTATCGGGGAAGAGCATTACAAGGTTGCTCGCGGTGTGCAGGTTTCCTTGCAGAAGTACAAGGATCTTCAGGATATTATAGCTATTCTCGGTATGGATGAGCTCTCCGAGGAAGATCAGCAGCTAGTTTCCAGGGCAAGGAAAATTCAGAGATACCTTTCTCAACCGTTTACCGTGGCTGAGGTCTTTACCGGTATGCCTGGAAAGTTTGTCAAGGTTGAAGACACTGTTCAGGGATTTAAAGAGATTTTGGAAGGAAAACACGATGATTTACCCGAGATATCTTTCTATATGGTAGGATCAATCGATGAGGCAGTTGCCAAGGCAGCTACCGCTAAAGCAAAAGAACAATCTTAATATAAGAAAAAGAGGGTAGTTCAATGGCACAACAGATACGATTGGAAGTTGTAACACCAAGCGGAGCTGCTGTTAACGAGGATGTCGATATTGTTAACGCGCCGGGCTATGGTGGTGATTTTGGTGTGCTTGCCAATCATGCGCCTTTTCTTTCAACAATCAAGATTGGTCTTCTCTCTTACGAGCAAGGAAATAAAAGAGAAAACTTGATGATCAGTGGTGGTTTCTGTGAGGTTTCCAACAATACGATCACCTTTCTTGTTGAGAGTGCTGAATTCGGTAAGCAAATCGATGTTGATAGGGCCATGAAGGCCAAAGAAAGGGCCGAAAAGCGTCTTGCTCAAACAGCGCAACACGATGAATCGATTAATAGGACAAGAGCTGAGGCTGCTTTACAGAGAGCATTGGCACGGATTAAGGCGTCCAAAATAGCCTGAGTAACAAGTAAAAAAGAAAAAAAGGACCGCCCCGAAAGGACGGTCCTTTTTTTTTCTAAAACTTTTTCTAAAACTTTAGGGGCTAGTGGATGTTATGAACTTGTAAGCTTGCAGTATTGTTGCTGATATATGACTGAATGCCGGAGGAGATGTCATCTGCAATGCTGTTGAGGAAGTGATTGTTTTTGAGATGTTCGGCGTCATCCGGATTGCTGATGAAGGACATTTCTACCAATATGGCAGGCATTTCGGCACCGATGAGAACATAAAACGGGGCCTGTTTTACCCCCAGGTTTTTAATATGCGGATATTTTCTTTCAAGGCCGGCGATCATTGAGTTCTGAACCTGCTGGGCAAGACGAGATGATTCGCTGATCTTGGAGTTTTTCAGGATATCCGAAAGAATGTTTTGCAGATCACTCATTTGGTGCGTGGACGTGGCATTTTCAAAGGCGGCTACGCGCATGGCATCAGGATTGCTGGTCAGGTTTAAGAAATACGTTTCAATACCATTTGCAGCAGTTAGCGGACTGGAATTTATATGTAAGGAAACAAAAAGATCGGCGTCGTTGGTATTGGCTATGGCTGTTCTTTCTTCAAGAGGGATGAAAATATCTCTTTTTCTTGTCAGTATGACTTTACACCCAAGCTTTTTTTCAAGTATCGGCGCCAGCTTCAGGGCCAGCTTCAGGACAATATCCTTTTCTTTGAGATTGTAGGCCATGGCGCCAGGATCCTTCCCGCCATGACCCGGGTCAAGGACAATCTTTTTAACCCGTAGACCGAGTTGTTGGGCAAGAGAAAACGTTTTTCCGGAGGTCGTTGATGCAGAGGCCTTGGGGGGTGGCGCCTGCAGTTTGAGACTGGGCGCCACCAGAGATTTTTTTTTGCTGTCGTGCAAAACAATAATTTTAGACGATCCTTCATTTTTTACATCAGGCGGCGGCACCTTCGGAGGTGTTTTTGAGAGTGCTTTGAGGATTGGGATATCCTCCGATGCCGATTTTGCCGCCGTTGCTTCCACGAGTGCTTCAGACGGTGGTTTGTCCGGAGTTTTTATCGGCTCGATCTCCTGAACCGGCTGCTTGACTTCAGGATGGGAGGGCTCACTCTTATTCTGACCGCGAACATCGACAACTACCCGGAAAGGGTCCGGCAAACTGAATACTTTGTAGGAGGCGATTGATTCAATATCCAGAACAACCCGTACAGTATCCGTATTGTATTGACCGGTTCGCACTCTTTTGAGCAGACCGTCTTCAATGGGAACAGGGGTTCGGAATTTCGGATCGACATAGCTGTTGAAAAAGTCGATATATAACCTTCTTGGTTGGTCTCCAACCTGTTCTAAGAGTTGTTCTTTGAAGGTGACGGGGCCTGAAGCATCGATCACGATCCTGGTATAATCATTAGATGACCAATATTTTACGGGCAGAACGTGGATGTGTTTTGTCGTTTGGGAAGTATCACCCGGGGAGGGCCCTGGTTCTTCAGGGTCTTTGGTAAGCGCCTTGAGTTCGTCTGATGCCTTGGACAGCATGTCTCCTTTTGGGTATTCCGTTACAATCCTTTTAAAGAACTCAGCCGACTTTTTGGTATCATGCATGTTATCCAGATAGATATTGGCCACAGCAAAAAGAGCATCATCGGCAAGTGAATTTTCGGGAAAGAGGGAGGATACATTGTTATAGGAAGCGATTGCTTCGGTCAGATCCTGGGGATCTTTGAAACGGGAAAACATGCGTTGATGGATTTTGCCAAGTGAAAACAAACAGTTGGGCGCATATTTTGAATGAGGATCGGCGAGATAGATAGTATGGAAAATATGTATGCATTTTGTCCAGTTTTTCCGTGAGCCACCGGCGGTTGGATCGGTTTCGAGCTGTCGGAGGGATGTTTTTGCGGTCGTATATTGTTTTTCAATGGATATCTTACTGTCGTTTTTGCTGCTTTTCCCAAGGACAAACGGGGGGGGCAGAATGGTAAGGCATAAAAAGAGAAGGGAGAATAAGAAGGCTGCTCGATGCATTACTTAAGAAACCGTCTGAAATGATAGTTCAAAAAAACACTCATTAGCCAGATATAACGACCTTTAATCGTGGGATATTTCTGCAGTCTGTCTGCAATATAGCCCTGAAAATAGCATGAGAGAGGAAAAAAAGCATCAGCAATTAAAAAGTTTTTTCATTTCGTAGAGTATATCCAATGCCTCTTTGGGAGTCAGTTCGTCGACAACGTGTTTTTTAAGGTACGTACGTATCGGATCAGGAGGCGGTTGAAAGAGAGACAATTGATTGGGGTGGATCTTGGTCCGGTGCTTTTTTGTTGTGCTGGATCTGGCTATTGCAGGGTCGCCATCAGGATCTAACTCCCCATTTTCAATATTCTGGAGGATTTCATTGGCACGCTGAACCACGTTGTTCGGCACGCCGGCAAGGGCGGCTACCTGAATACCGTAGCTTCTGCTGGTCCCTCCCCTGACTAATTTGTGGAGAAAAATGATGGAGTCGTTCCACTCGCGTACGGCAATGGAAAAATTTTTGACTCGAGACTGGGTTTTTACAAGGTCGGTCAATTCGTGGTAGTGGGTGGCAAAGAGGGTTTTGACGCCCCTATTGTCTTTTTGGACAAGATCTTCAGCTACTGCCCAGGCTATGGCCAGACCGTCGAAGGTCGACGTCCCTCTGCCGATTTCATCGAGGATGACAAGACTGCGGGAAGTGGCATTGTTGAGGATGTTTGCGGTCTCATTCATCTCGACCATGAATGTTGATTGGCCTCTCCGGATATCATCCATTGCCCCGACCCGGGTAAAGATACGATCAACGATGCCGATCTGAGCACGGTCGGCAGGAACGAAACTGCCCATCTGAGCCATCAGAACGATGAGGGCTGTCTGACGTAAGACTGTGGATTTTCCGGCCATATTGGGACCTGTGATGATCAGAACCTCATCTGCCGTCTGATTGAGGGTGACATCATTGGGGACAAATTTCCCTGCGGGAAGCGAGCGTTCAATGACCGGGTGTCGGCCTTCCTCAATACATATTTCCTCACCTTGGGTGACCTCGGGCCGCCGATAGTGATAAAGATAGGCTGTTTCAGCCAGTGATGAATAAAGGTCTATTTGGGCAAGGTGTTGGGCTGACTTGATAAATCTATGGCTTTCCTGGGTGAGTTGGTTGCGTATGGTCAGGAAAAGGGTGTACTCCAGCTCGATTCGCTTATCTTCGGCCCCGATGACCTTGTTTTCAAACTCCTTTAACTCCGGAGTGATGAATCGTTCGGCATTGACGAGGGTCTGTTTACGGGTATAGCGATCCGGTATTTTATCTGCATTAAGCTTGCTGATCTCGATAAAATACCCGAAGACTCTGTTGTATCCGATTTTGAGTTTTTGGATCCCCGTGGCTGCGCGCTCCTCATTTTCCAGATCAAGGATCAATTTTTTACTGTCGCGAAGCAAGGCCATCAGCTGGTCCAGCTCGTCGTTAAATCCTTGTTTTATAAGCCCCCCATCGCGAAGACTAAGTGGAGCCTCTTCATCAATGGAGCCTTCGAGGAGGTGGTAAAGATCATTCAGCGTATCAAATTCATTGTAAATCTCCAGAAGCTTCGTGGTTTGACATTGGTTAAGGAGGGTGTAGATCTCGGGGAGCCTGGCCAGAGAGCGTTTCAGTGCGAGCATATCTCTGGCGTTGCCTGTACCCAAGACCATGCGGCTGTTCAGTCGTTCAATGTCGTGAATGCAGTCCAGGGCTTCTCTGAGATCGTGCCGGAGGGGACCGTGCATAAAAAAGAAATTCACTGCATCAAGACGATTGGTAATACGGTCAATATCCTGGAGTGGAAAAAGAAGGTGATGTTTCAGGAGCCTGGCACCCATGGATGTACATGTGTGATCAAGCACTGATAAGAGTGAGCCTTCCCTTGTACTACCAACCAGCGTTTGGGTGAGCTCAAGATTTCTTCTTGATGAATCATCAATAAGGAGAATCGATCCGAGATCGATGGGAGAGAGCTTTTCAATATGCCTGGTGTCGGCCTTCTGGGTTTCATGAATATAGTCAAGGAGAACTCCTGCGGCAATGATACCTCCACGCAGATGTTCGCAGCCGAAGCCGGAAAGATTGAGGACGTGAAAATGATCGAGAAGGATTTCTTCGCAGGCGGAGAAATGAAAGAGCGAGGAACTCCTTTCGGTGACGCAGAGGTCTGGCAGGAAAATCTTGGCTGTTTGCAGCAAGAGTGAAAAAGCCTCGGCGTCAGCTTCATCGATAAGGAGTTCCGCAGGACTCATCCTGGCCAACTGGTCGATGATGAGGTCGCTTGCAGGGGTAGTGTCCTGAAAATCACCGACAAGAAATTCGCCTGTGCTGAGGTCGAGAAAACTCAGGCCAAAGGAAATGCTTTTGCCGTGCTCCTGTCTGAGAAGAGAGGCTAGGTAATGATTGCTTTTGTCGTCAAGGAGTTGATGATCTGTGACAACTCCCGGGGAAATAACCCGTGTCACCTCTCTTTTTACAATACCTTTAGCCTGTGAAGGGTCTTCGGTCTGTTCACAGATGGCTACGCGAGAT
>JAJYAX010000028.1 GCA_021779275.1 Deltaproteobacteria bacterium
CGGGGCGAAGGCGATATACCAGGGGAGTGGACTGCTCTTTTCTCCCTTTTTGCCGACAGTCGCCCTGGTGTTGAATTATTTTCTGCTCATCACCCTTAAGTACCGGTATTTTCAGCTGCAGGCAAGCTCAGAGGCGGGGAATGCCCTGCTTCTCCTGAAATCCAGTGAAACCAGTCTGGAGTCTATCCTGCATACCATCCCGGATATTGTCTTCCGCTTGGACGGCTCCGGGAATTTTATCTTTATCAGTCCTGCCATATGCAGGTACCTTACATCTCCGGAAAGCCTTCTTGGCAGGCCGATCCTTGATTATGTCGTTCCTGCGGACCGCGACCAGGCCCGATACAGGTTGAATGAACGAAGAACCGGTGAAAGGGCCACCGTTGATCTGGAAATTCGCCTCCTGTTCACCAGAGAGGGCCCGCAGGAGGATTACAGATTTTTCAGCGTTTCAGCCCAAGGCATCTACCGGAACGATATCCCTGATCCCCGGGAGTTTCTGGGCACCCAAGGCATTGTCAAAGACATCACCGCCCGCAAGAGACTCGAACGCCAGCTTGTCCAGGCGCAGAAAATGGAGGCGGTCGGGAATCTGGCGGCAGGTATTGCCCATGATCTCAACAATATTCTCAGCGGACTGGTCAGCTATCCCGACCTTCTTCTCCTGGAAATACCGAGAGATAATCCCCTGCATGATAAAATCTCCGTTATACAGAGGTCGGGGCGGAAGGCCGCCCTTATCGTCCAGGACCTGCTCACCATGGCCCGGCGCAATGTGGCTGTCGCCGGCATCAGCAATATGAACACAATTATTGCCGACTATCTGGATTCCATGGAGTTCCGGGGGCTGCAGAAGAGATACCCCGAGGTGACCGTCCGTACGGATCTGGACAAGGGCCTGATGAATGTCAAAGGCTCACCAGTCCACCTCTCCAAGGTTATCATGAATCTGCTGCATAACGCCCTGGAATCCATGCCTGCCGGCGGCAGGGTTGATGTCGCAACCAGCAATGTCCGTCTCGGCCGGAGCCTTAACCGTTACGAGTGTATTCCGGCGGGTGAATATGTCTGCACCTCTGTTGCCGATAATGGCGTAGGTATCCCCCCCGCGGATCTGCACCGCATCTTTGAGCCCTTCTATACCAGGAAAACGATAGGCAGGAGCGGAACGGGCCTGGGGATGACGATTATCTGGGCCACCATAAAGGATCATGAAGGATACCTGGATATCAGCAGCCAGGAAGGACAGGGAACAACGTTGACCGTGTATCTGCCGGCGACACGGGAGAGTGCAGGCATGGAGCAGGGTCGGGGCCTACTTGAAGACTTTCTCGGCTCGGAGACCGTCCTGATAGTCGATGATATTGCCGAGCAACGCGAGATAGGCCGGAACATGCTGGTGAGGCTGGGCTATACTGTTCTCACGGCCGCCGGCGCCGCCGAGGCCCTGGCAGTCCTGCAAAAACAACCGGTCGATCTGGTCATCCTCGATATGATTATGCCCGGAGGACCGGACGGTCTGGAGACGTACAAGGAGATACTTCGGATAGCGCCCGACCAGAAGGCCATTATCACCAGCGGCTTTTCCGAATCGGAACGGGTAAAAGAGTTGCATGGTCTCGGGGCCGGAGGTTATGTCCAGAAACCCTTCACCATGGAAAAAATCGGCATGGCCGTCAGGAAGGAGTTGGATCGCCTGCCGGGCAGGTGACGGAATCACTTGCCCGGCAGGCCCCCTCTTTCAGATCCTGTTCTCCTTAAACGCTTCACTCCAGACCTTGACCGGTCCGTCTGTTTGATTGGCAAGGCGTTTGGCGACGATCTCAAGCAGTCGTTCCATGAATGGGTATCCCGCCTGTGGATATTTCTTGTGTTACCTGAAATTATGTGATGGAATTCACGTGACGTGAAAGAGATATCTGCTGTTTAAATTTATATGTTAACCAACATAAGGAGAGTTGCAATGGCCATGATTAATTGGAACGACAATTTGAGTGTAAATGTGCAGGAGATTGACCTGCAGCACAGAAAACTCATCGGCATGATCAACGAACTGAATGAGGCCATGAGAGCTGGAAAAGGAAAAGACTCCCTGGGGAAAATCCTCAACGGTTTGATCAGCTATACTGCAACACATTTCAAACAAGAAGAGCGATACTTCGATAAGTATGGATATCCTGATGCGGCGAATCATAAAAAAGAGCATGTTGCGTTTGTTAAAAAAGTTACCGATTTCAAAGACGGATTTGAAAAAAATAATTTGGCTGTAACGATGGAGGTCATGAATTTCTTGAGTGATTGGCTCAAAAATCATATTAAGGGAACCGATAAAAAATACTCCACATTCTTTAACGAAAAGGGATTGAAATAAGCCTCAAAATCCGGCGTCGAACATACATACAGTTTGGGTTGTGTCATATTCATAATAATTATTGTTTGTGAGGGGGAGTTCTGTTTGGCTGGAGTATAGATGATCTTTTTGCTATGGAGAAAGGACTGATATTATGAAATATTTTCAAAAAATCGGCTTGAGAATTTTAATACCTGCGGTCAGCGTTACAGCAATTTTCTCCATAGCTCTTTTCTTTATTGGAAATAGCGTATTCCATCATCTTATGAAACAAAGCTTTGACCGGATAGTCCAGTCGAAGATGGCCGAAATTTCCACCAACGAGAAACGTACCGCCGAAAATTCACTTACCCAGGCCTCCTTGTTCAGCCAGGATAAATCCGTTTTGGGAGCGTATGAAACCGCTTATCAAGGGAATATAAATACCACCGATGATCCGCAAATGGGACTGGCGCGCCAACAGCTCTATACCTATTTTGCCTCCATTGAAAAAGGTTACAAGGAAACTCACGGCGGCCAATCGCTGCGCCTTCATTTTCACGTCCCTCCAGCCAGAAGTCTCTTGCGTCTGTGGAATAAAAATCAAACCAAGAGTGACGACCTCAGCTCTTTCCGGGATTCCGTGAAAGCGATCAGCGTAGATCATAAACCGATTTCCGGCATCGAAATAGGGGTTGGGGGGTTTGAAATTCGCGGCATGGCCCCGGTTATCGGCGCAGGCGGGAAGTATTTGGGCTCAGTGGAGTCCCTTTCTTCCTTCGATCCTATCGTGAAGGACAGCATCAGCAATGACAAGGAGTATATCGCTGTCTACATGAACAAAGAATTCCTGCCGCTGGCGGCCCAGTTACAGGATGCTGCAAAAAACCCGATCATTGAAGACTTTGTCTTCGTGTCATCAACCGACAAAAAAATGACGGATGCTGTTTTGACGCCGAAATTGCTGAAAAGTGGACAGGCCGGGCTGAGGGCCGTTCGAATCAACAACTATTATACCTGCGTTTTTCCCGTTAAGGATATCAGCGGCAAACAGGTCGGGGTCATGGCATATGTCGTAAACGCCGCCGATCTGTTTGATACGATGAAAAAAATAGAGGGGGGAATCATCATACTGTGTGTTGCCTTGCTTGCGGCTATTATCCTGCCGCTTTTTTTCAGCGTGCGCTCAGTCACCTTATCAATCAACCGCACCATAGCAATGCTCAAGGATATTGCCCAGGGTGAAGGCGATTTGACGCTGCGCCTGGATGCCAAATCGAAGGATGAAATCGGCGAGCTGGGGTTCTGGTTCAACACCTTCATCGAAAAACTCCAGGGAATCATTAAACGAATTGCGGAAAACTCTCGCCAGGTCAGCGGTTCTTCCCATCAACTCTCAGCAATAGCCAAGAAACTGTTTGCCGGGTCGGAGGACACGTCGCAACGGTCGGCCAATGTGGCGACTGCCTCGGAAGAGATGAGCGCCAATCTGAATAATGTTGCCGCAGCCATGGAGGAATCCTCAACCAACACCAATATGGTTGCTTCAGCCGCAGAGGAAATGACGGCAACCATCAATGAAATTGCCGAGAATGCGGAACGCGCCCGGGACATTTCAAGTCAAGCAGTGGCCCAGGCGAAGAGCGCTTCTGAAAAAATGGGGGAACTTGGCAATGCGGCCCAGAAAATCAGCATGGTTACCGAGACGATAACGGAAATATCCGAACAGACCAATCTCCTGGCATTGAATGCCACGATCGAGGCCGCACGAGCAGGAGAGGCCGGCAGGGGTTTTGCTGTAGTTGCCAATGAAATAAAGGAGTTGGCAAAGCAAACCGCCCAGGCGACCTTGAATATCAAGAGCCAGATCGACGATGTTCAGCGGACAACCAGATCGACTGTCGCCGAAATCGATCAGATCTCCGAGGTGATCAGCGGGGTGAATGATATCGTCGGGACAATTGCCACCGCAGTTGAGGAACAGACTGCGGCGACAAAGGAGATTTCCAATAGCATCTCCCAGGCCAGTCAGGGAATTCAAGAGGTCAATGAAAATGTCAGCCAAAGCTCAACCGTGGCCGGTGATATTACCCAGGATATTTTAAAAGTCAGTCTGGCGACCACAGGGATTTCTCAGAGCAGCAGGGAGGTTCAGGCCAGTTCCGAGGACCTGCAGCGCATGGCCTCGGAACTCCAAACCATTGTCGGCAGTTTCAAGGTCTGATAGGCAATCGGCGTATGGCGGTGGTCTTTGTCGGGCGGGCTCTTGATTACTGCAGCGCATTCTTGGTCTGCACTTCAACGCTTCGTTTGGAGTCAATCCCGAAGCGTTTCATCCGGTTCCAGACGGTGACCCGGGAGACGCCGAGGATTTCGGCGGTCTTTGACTGATTGCCCCCGGTCTGCCGGAGGACCTCCAGGAGTTCCTGCTTCTCGATCTCGGTCAGATTGAAGGAGTTTTTTTTGGGAGCGGCTTGTGCCTTTTTGGGGCTGTAAATGGTCTCGGGAAGGTGCTGCGGCTTGATTTCATCGCCATAGCAGGTCACAAAGGCGTACTCAAACGCCCCTTTCAGCTCTCTGACATTGCCGGGCCAGGTGTAATTGATAAGGATTTCCATGGTCTCTTTGCTTATGCCGGCGACTTTCTTCCCGCTTTTGAGCTGCAGTTTGCGAAAGAACGCCTCGGCAAGTAAAGGGATGTCACCCGATCTTTCCCGCAGGGGAGGGAGAAAGATCGGAATGACGTTGATCCTGAAATAAAAGTCCTTGCGGAAGTTCCCTTGCTCCACGAGTTTCCTGAGATCCTGATTGGTGGCTGAGATGATGCGAACGTCGGTGGCAATGGGAGAACTGGAGCCCACACGCTCTATCACCTTCTCTTCCAGAACCCGCAACAGCTTGATCTGGGTGGAAAGCGGGAGATCGCCTATTTCATCGAGAAAGATGTCTCCTTCATTGGCCTTTTCAAAACGTCCGGCCCGATCTTTATAGGCGCCCGTATAGGCGCCGCGGACATGGCCGAAGAGTTCACTCTCCAGCAGGGATTCCGTCAGGCTTGCGCAATTTACCTTGATGAAAGGTTGATGTTTTCGATCGCCAATCTCGTGGATGGCCTGACTGACCAGTTCTTTCCCTGTGCCGCTTTCTCCGTAGATGATTACCGGGGCGTCGGAATGGGCGGCATTTTCAATCATGTCAAAGAGAAGATGCATCGGAGGGGATGTCCCGATGATGCCGTGAAATCCGTCTTCCGAGAGCAGCTGCAATCTGTAGGCCTCGAGTTGGGTCTCCTTCTCGGAGATCTCGGTCAGGTCGGCGATGGTGCCGACGGCCCCGATGACATGGCCGTCGGCATCATGCAGGATGGCGGCATTCTTGAGCACATTGATGAAGGCGCCGTCCTTTCGCCGTATACGGCCCTTGCGGTTTTCGATGGCGCCGTATCGAAAAAGCGAACACCAATGCTCTCCGCCATTGCTCATGGCCTCCTCGCAGACATCGCAGTGGAGTATTGCACAGGTCTTGCCGATGACCTCTTCCCGGGAATATCCGGTGATATGATGAAATGCCTAATTGACGGATACTATTGCACCGTTGGTGTTGACGATCATAATCCCGTCACGAATGGTGTTGACAACCGTTTTCCAGTATACATCAAGTTCCCGACCGATCATCCCTGTTCTCCTGTTAAGCCTTAACACCTGCAAAGGGTTCTTGATTTAACACCTTAACACCTTCTTGACAATACTACGTTTGTCCAAGGCCCAATTCGTATCTTTTAACCCTCTGTAATTATAGTCATTGAAATAATAATCTGCCATGTAAAGGTAAACCTGGCCTGATAGTTGCTTTAGCATGGGCACCAGAAAAAAAAGATGAAGGAGAAAAAATTTGGCTGGAAAAGCAGATGTCATAATCGATTTCAGAGGCGGCATATCCTCGATCTCTTTGCTGAAGACGACACAGATTTTCGAGAAGATGAAACCTCTTGAGATCATGGAGATCAGGGGGTCTGACCCGGATACACGGCATGATCTTTTTAAAGTCCTGCCTGAATCTTCCTATGAGGTGCTTCCTGGGGATGCGGTCGAGGCCGAGGGGGCATTTCATCAGATGCGGATAAGAAAGCGTCAATGATTCAATAATGCTAAGGGCGTATCCGGTTGGTCGTTATCGACAAACCGATACGCCTAAATTATTAAATTTAATTCGGACGGGAAAAAGGAAAGAATCAATGTCAGAGAGCAGCATCAAAATCAAAGGGAAAAAGGAAAGCCTTTTCATCGACAAGGTAAAAGAGATTATCCCGGATGGTGGGAATCTGAATCTTTGTCTGACCTGCGGCGCCTGTGTTTCCGGTTGCCCGGCGACCGGGCTGGAAGGGATGGACCCGCGGAAGTTTCTTCGGATGGCCTCGTTGGGTATGGACGAGGAGCTCACCACCACGCCGTGGGTCTGGATGTGTACCATGTGTCAGCGGTGCAGTTATGTCTGTCCGATGAAGATAGACATCCCGCAGCTGGTCTTCAATGCGCGGGCGGCCTGGCCCCGGGATCAACGTCCCAAGGGAATTCGCGCCTCCTGCGATATGGCCATGCGAAATGACTCCAATTCCGCCATGGGGACGGCGCCGGATGATTTTGTCTTCGTGGTTGAGGATGTGCTGGCCGAGTATCAGGCGTCGCAGCCTGAATTCGCCGATATGAAGGCGCCCATTGACAAGGTCGACAGCCACTTCTTTTTAAATCAGAATTCACGGGAACCGGTAACCGAGCCCGATGAACTCGTCCCGCTGTGGAAGATCCTGCATCTGGCCGGCGTTGACTGGACCTACGGCAGCAAAGGCTGGGCCGCCGAAAACTACTGTCTGTTTCTGGCCGACAACGACTGCTGGGAGCATGTTACCCGCGTTTCGGCAAAACAGGCCGATGAACTCGGGTGCAAGGTCTTTCTCAATACGGAGTGAGGACACATTACATTCTCAGTCCGGGCCGGACTGAAAAAATTCAATATCGATCATAAGTTTGAAGTAGCGTCAATTTATCAATATTATGCAAAGTGGATTCGGGAAGGACGCCTGAAAGTGAGTTCCGACTGGAATAAAGACCGCAAGATCAAATTCACCGTGCAGGATCCCTGCCAGATCGTCCGCAAGAGTTTTGGCGACGAGGTGGCCGATGATCTGCGCTTTGTCGTCAGATCCGTGGTCGGAGAAGAAAATCTCATCGAGATGACCCCGAATAAATCCAATAATTATTGTTGCGGCGGCGGCGGCGGTTTCCTGCAGTCCGGATACACCGATGCCCGCCGGGCCTATGGCAAGATCAAGTATGATCAGATCATATCAACCGGTGCGGACTACTGCATTACCGCCTGCCATAACTGCCATGCCCAGGTTCATGATCTGGCGCATCATTTCGGCGGAACGTTTCAAACTGTCCATCTCTGGACGTTAATCTGTCTTTCTCTAGGAGTGCTCGGACCCAATGAACGAACCTATCTTGGGGACGATTTGAAAGAGGTCGACGTTTTTCACCCCGAAACTGCCCTGTAACGAATTGCAGACGTCTCCAGGGAGAACACTAATCTGAAAAGCTGGTATTTGGAGGGAAAACAAGCGTATGAGTTTTCAAAAACGATTACAAGCAAATGAATTTGTCGTACTGGCGGAGATGCACACGCCCAAGGGCGTCAATATAGCACGGCTCATCACCGATTCCCGTCGCATGAAGGGAAGGGTGGACGCCATTGTCGTTCCCGATATGGATAACGGCATCATGCGCATGAGCGCACTGGCCGGAGGCGTCCTGATGCAGCAACAGGGCATTGAGGCCATCATCCATGTGTATTGCCGGGATCGCAACAGGATGGCCCTGCAGGGCGATATTCTGGCGGCCCATGTCCTGGGCATTCAAAATCTTATTGTCGTGCATAGCGGCGATATGAGCCAGAGTGACCATATCGAGGCCAAACCGGTTTACGATCTGACCGAAGTCGGGTTGGTGGAGGCGATTCAGTCGCTCAATAAAGGGGTGGATATGGGTGGATTTGACCTTGACGGCGCACCGAGTCTGACCGCCGGCTGCACCATCGCTCCCTATGCGGATGACCGCGCCCTGGATGCCGAACTTGATGAGGCGAGCAAGAAGATTGCCGCCGGCTGCAGTTTCGTGATCACCCCTCCGGTCTTTGATGTCGCGCTGTTTACGACCTTTATGGAGAAGGCCAAGGGGCTTGGCGTTCCGGTCATTCCCACGGTATTCTTGATAAAATCTCTGGCCATCGCCCAGTATATCGCCAACAGCGAACCGGGCGCCCATATCTCTGATGACCTTATCAGAAGGATCCGGAAGTCGCCGAATCGTGAGACCGAAGGGATCAAGATTGCCGGCGAGACCATCGCTGCTGTTAAGAATATCGCCCAGGGTGTAATGATCCAGACCCTCGGATGGGAGCATAGACTTCCGTCGATTCTGGATGTGGCAGGCCTGTAGGCGGTGCGATTTACGACAATAAAAGGATTAACCGAGTAATCGTTTGACCCTGTGAAATCGGTGAAAAGAAAATGGTTGAAATGCAAAATATGAACAAAAATCAAAGCTATAACAAGGTGCTTGTTATAGGCGGCGGTCTCGGTGGAATTCGGACGGCTCTGGATCTGGCGGAGGCGGAAAAGGATGTCATCCTCGTTGATAAAGCCTATGCCATCGGCGGGCTGATGACCCAGCTGGACAGGACCTTCCCGACCAATAACTGCGATTTGTGTACGCTCTCTCCAAATTTATCGGAGAGCGGCCGGAAACAGCATATCGAATTGCTGACAATGACCACAGTCAAAGGTGTTCAAGGGGGGAAGGGGAATTTCACCGTCTCTCTGGAGACGGCCCCTCGCTATATCAATCTGGATAAATGCACGGCCTGCGGTGAGTGTTATAAACAGTTTCCGGAGTGTGTCCGCTTCACCCCGGGCCTGGATCATCGGGCGCCGACCTGCATGCGGTATCCGCAGGCGACTCCCCAGGCGTTTTCGGTGGATTTAAAGAAATGTGTCGATATTAACGCATTGATCAAAGTCTGTCCGGCCGGCGCCATCAGCCCGGATGATATAGGCAGAAAACAGGAGGTGAAATGCGGCTCCATCGTTCTTTCTTCGGGCGCCGCCATCTTTGATCCCAGTGGCCTGGATTATCTGGGCTACGCGAAGCAGCCGGATGTGGTGACCAATCTGGAGTATGAGCGGATCCTGTCCGCCTCCGGACCGACCATGGGGCAGCTTGTGCGTCCGTCAAACGGCAAACAGCCGAAAAAGATTGCCTGGATCCAGTGTGTCGGTTCCCGGGGCCTGCAGAAAGGTGCGGCAAGTTATTGTTCCAGCGCCTGTTGTATGATTGCGCTGAAAGAGGCCATCGTTACCAAGGAACGCTTCCAGGATGATATTGAGACGACGATCTTTTATATGGATATGCGGACCTTCGGAAAAGACTACGAACTCTATCTTGACCGGGCGAAAAATAAACACGGAGTGCGCCTGATCCGCTGCCGGCCCCACAGCGTTCTCAGGCCGGAAGGCGCCGAAGGGCTCAGCCTGATGTATACAACGGATGAGGAAAACGCCCTGCAGAAA
>JAJYAX010000029.1 GCA_021779275.1 Deltaproteobacteria bacterium
TATGTCAAAGAATTCGGAGCGGATTCACTGCGTATGTATGAAATGTTTATGGGCCCTTTGGAAGACATGAAACCCTGGAGCCAGCAGGGAATTGTTGGCATTAAAAGGTTTTTGGAAAGGATCTGGAAGCTGAAGGAAAAAGTGGTCAGTAATCATATCCGCGTTCCTAACCGGAAACTGGAAACACTGCTGCATAAAACCATCAAAAAGATCGAGGAAGACATTGCCAATTTCTCGTTCAACACATCGGTAAGTGCATTAATGATCTGCGTAAACGAGAATAGCCTGAAGCATGAGTTTGTGGGCAAAACCGCCGTAACCCTATCCGGGGCTTTAAGAAAGGACTCAAAATGAAGATCTTGACGTGTTACGTTATGCGTAATATCATATAAACATGATTAAGTCCTTTAAATGCAAAGATACTGAAAATCTCTTTAATGATAAGGATGTGAAGAGATTCAGAAGCATATCAAGAAAAGGTAGAATCAAATTAGAAATGCTCAATGCAACCGTATCGTTAGAGGGATTGAAGGTGCCACCTGGGAACCGCTTGGAAGCCTTAAGGGGCGAGAGAAAAGGACAATATAGTATACGTATAGACTCTCAATGGCGTATTTGTTTCAAATGGGAAGAGGGAAACACATATGACGTTGAAATTGTAGATTATCATTGAGGTGAATATCATGGCTAAAAAACTAACACCAATAACACCAGGCGACATTCTTTTGGATGAATTTCTTACGCCGATGGGAATCTCTCAAGCGAGGTTAGCCAGAGATATAAATGTGCCTCCAAATCGCATTAATCAAATAATAAATGGCAAACGTGAAATAACTGCAGATACGGCATTGCGCTTGGGTACGTACTTTAATATCGAACCTGAATTTTGGTTAAATCTCCAAATGAGGTTTAACATGAAGATGGCAAAAGAAAAGGCAGGAAAAGAAATAGAAATGGAGGTTAAAAAATATATTCCTTCAGCTAATCATTTGAGCCCAAATCCTGCCTAGCAAAAATTAATATTTGTCGAACTACGCGTTGGGCCAAACACCGCTTTCTGGCTTGCTGATGCTGTTTTTTCTCCCTGTTGGATAGCGTGGATCATGGCCAGGTCTTCCATGGCATCGACAAGCAAATCATGGACCATGTCCTTTTTCTCTTCCACGACTTTGAACTTGCCCCCAATGTTCTTCAGTGTAACGCCCGATTTCCAGTACGTCAGCAATGGCCTTGTTTGTAAGAGAAAATGAAGGCATTAGAGCCTTTCTTTATCCAAGGTTTCCAAAATGGCCGTCAAAGAATAATTACCTTCTCCGCTTTCTTCTCCTTCGATAAGGGCTTTGCGTAGGAGGGCTTTCTTTATTTCACGCTCTTCTAAAAGCTGCAATCCTGCCCGAATTGTCTCGCTTGCAGTGGCAAAGTGGCCACGGGAAACCTGGTCGGCAATGAACTTTTCGTAATGCGCTCCAAGAGTAACACTTGTGTTCTTATGCATATTGCTTTCCTTCATTAATACCAATATATTATATAGTATTATAGCTCTTGAGCAAGCTCAAGTCAACAATTGTCACCTTATCAAGAAGATCCTGCTGGGCAAGACAGAAAACAAAGCGAGAATCGTGTCTGCTGTTTGAAGATAACCAGGGGAAACTTTGGATCAGGCTATGCAGAGGACAGGCTTACGCCGAAGAGGAAAGAGCGTTCAGCCGACCGGTTTCGTTGCTCCTACCCGGGTTGCCGACAATCCCTGCTCGATGATTCATCGCAACAGGTCCTGTTTCTCCGGTTGACGCGCAACATCACCTGCAGTGAAGCCAAATCCGTACTCGGAAAAATTGCCGACGCAGTTGATGAAACCGATGGCCTGGTTGGTTTTCATTTTCTTCACAGCGATACTTTTGGGTCTGTTCATGATCTGCATGAATGAGAATGGACTGAAGCATGGGCTTGTGGGCAAAATCGCCGTATAACCCCATCAAAGGCTTTAAGAAGTAATAATAATGCCGCCGAGTGGCATCACCACCGCTCCAGTGTAGATGGGCTTGTTCGGCTCAAGAAACAGATGAAATCAAAAGGCCGGTATGGTTCACACTTTATCCGGCCTTCTCTTTTATGTAATGTCTGAGTTGATATAGACATATACCACAATAGTTCTTGAATTATTGACAGGATGCTGATAACTTTCGTAAGTCCTTGAGGCTACGAAAATTTGTATGCAGCACTGTAGTAGCTCTATTGCAGCTGTCGTTTTCAAGAGTCAACATAAGTGGGAAGATCTTGACTTTTGATGAGCACAAAAAATCATGTTTAAATTTAAAGAGCTGTTTTTTTGTATATCCTTCTTTTTGACACGATATACAGGTCAGCAGATTTACTTGTTATGCCCAATCAACCTATTGAAAAGAGGATATCATGGGGAAAAGACCTCCAGTAAAAGTGAAACGCTTGTTTTACAGACGAGCTACATGGACGAATCAGGAAAAAGACACCCTTGAGAGTACCCTCAAAATTTGTCATGAAAATTTCAAAACGACTTCTCAACGGACATTTAAGGGGCTGTATGGCAGCGAAATTCAATGCGCAAGATATTTGCCTAAAGACAAAGTAGGTTTATTTTTTCAAATAGCATCATATGTGCCAGGTCAATCAACAACTGCGATTGAAGAATCTTCCGCTACATCAGAAAAATCAGATATTTCCGAGGTAGTAGCTCCAAAGGGTAATAATTTTCTCGATGGGGATATATTTTTATTGGTCAATAGAAATAATGTCATATTGCTCCAATCTGGGGTCAGAGAAAACGTTGCATTGAATTATATGTGCCAAATGCTTGAAAAAAATGCATTTAAACATGCATTGATGTCTCTCGAATTCCTTGGTATTGCCAAAGAAGACAAGGTTGAAATGATACAAACCCAAGGAGTTAAGGCAATTGAGCTGAATGCAAGTCTGTATGAGGCAAGCCTAATGCATTTGGAAAAACAAAATGAAAAAGCACAAAGAGAAACTAAAGTTTTTGACCTGCCAGGTATCGTTGCAGACAGCTTAAAACAGGTTTTTGCTAAAGATAAAAACCTGAAAGAAATTACTGAAAAGGAAAATGTAAACATAAAACTTTCTATTACATTTGATGGAAGAGAGGCAAAAAAGAAAAAGAACAAAAAAGATGGAGGTTTCGGGGAATTAGGGAGATCAAGGCTTCAGAAAACTTCCGAAATGATAGTTAAAGAGTGCTTAGAAGAAGATCTGGATGGTTTTACAATAATTACTGGAGATAACAATAAAATTAAATCTGACGAAATTGTTGTCTCAGACAATTACAGGGTTAAGACGTTTGGAAAATCACTTGACCAATCGGATGCATTTGAAAAAATTGAAGAATACTATTTCCAACTAGAACATCGTGGGATTCTAACCAGATGAGCTATCAAATTGACATACATAAAGTCAAATATGCTTTTGTTATAGCATTGTATAGCAGTGTCGGGTCCTATTTTGGACAACCTTTAATACATGGAAATGACAATGCTATAAATATCATAGTTACTGTCTTTTCAATACTCGCTGGTTTCTTGGTTGCAATCATAACAATCATAGGAGACCCATCATCATTACCTTCAGGGGGGTGGCAAAGAGCACGGTTAGGGAGTGAGGCTTTATACAATAGGCTTACAAGGCATAAGTTGTTATTCTTAATGTACCTAACGACGTTATTACTTGTCTTCGTTGCTTCTTTGATAAAGGAGAAGTTTATTTTTTTGGATGTTTGGATTGAACGAGTTTATTTGTTTTTCTCAATTGCAGCTTTCAGTCTTTCTTTTCAGTTACCATCTTCTTTAATGAACCTGCACAAAGAAAGAATTGAGCATGAAATTGAATCAAGACGTGAAAGAGACGGAGATAATAAAAACATTACATAATAATTTCGCAGGTGGTGGGAGTCGTGGCGGCGCTGACGCGGCAAATTCGTTGGTGCCACTGCTGATGAATAGCGTTACCAATAGTCAACATCTCTCCTATAAAAGCTGAATGAAAAAAATTTCACCAATCAAAGCGAAGACTCTTCGTCACTATGGTCAATCATTAGACGAAAGGATAGATGACCTTTTAAGCGACCAACTCCTTCGAAATTTGATATTCCCGGTTTTTCTTGTTCTCATTGCCGGAAGAGAATGGTGGATCTATTATAAAAATATACCCCCAAGCCCAAAGTTGTTAACCTTTTTTGCGATTGTTTCTGTCATCTATAGTTGTTACAAAATCAGGAAAATTTTAAAAGAGGTAAAGCACCTTTCGCAAGGCAGAGAGGGGGAGAGAGCTGTCGGTCAATATTTAGAGTCATTCCGTGAAAAAGGGTGGAAGGTATATCATGACATCATTGGTGAAGGCTTCAATATCGATCATGTCATCATCAGTGAAAAGGGTGTTTTTATCATTGAGACGAAAACGTATAGTAAGCCAGGGGGGAAAAAACCCATAATCAATTATGACGGTCAAGCTCTCAGTATCGACGGTTTTAATACTAAGGACAAAATTTTAATTCAAGCCCGAGCGGCTTCGAATTGGATGAAGAATTTGATAAAAGATACTACAGGGCAGATGCATACAATACGACCGGTCGTAGTCTTTCCAGGGTGGTTCATAGAGACAAGTCAAGAGGCTCGCTGTAGTGATGTCTGGGTCTTAAACCCAAAAGCATTGAGTGCTTATATAGAAAATCAGAGAACAACGATTTCAATCGATCAGGTCAATCTCATTTCTTATCACTTATCGAGATACGTGCGGGCGAAAGAGGCTGAGCCTAAAAAGTAACTCTAATTGCACGCTGAGGGGACGCTGGTTCTAAAAAGACTTATCACCTAACAAGGCCCCTGCTGCCCAGTACTTATATACCACTATAACAGATCCTTTTTACCTGTTTTATACTTCAAAGAAACACATTGCGGTTGAATCCGGATTAATGTCGGAAGACCATCCCAGTCTGTAATTGTTATTACAGAGAGGCAAACCATGGTTTTACTGGACAGTCTCCAGGACCGGCGTTGCCTGCGGAATTGCTTCGTTGTCGGTGTTATACATCTCTTTTTTAAACGGTCTGCCCCAGATAGGTGCTGATAACGGAAGGATCGGAGCGCAGGACATCGGCCGGTCCGTCAAGGACGATTTTCCCGGACTCGATGACATAGGCGTGCGTTGAGGTGGCCAGGGCCAGGTGGGCGTTCTGCTCGACGAGCAGGACGGTCAGGCCCTCGTCATGGACCTGGCGGATGATCTCAAAGACGGCCTTGACCATCAGCGGGGCAAGCCCCAGGGAGGGTTCGTCCAGAAGCAGCAGGCGCGGCCGGGCCATCAGACCCCGGGCGATGGCCAGCATCTGCTGTTCGCCGCCGGACAGCGACCCCGCCGCCATGTTGCGCCGCTCGCCCAGGATCGGAAAGCGTTCCTCCATCCGGGCCACATCCCTTTGCGCCTCCCGGGAGGGACGTCGGTAGCCGCCCATTTCCAGGTTTTCCCGCACCGTCATGCCGGCCAGGACCTGTCGGCCTTCGGGGACCTGGATCACCCCTTCCGACACCCGCCTGTGGGCGCTCATCCCGGTTATATCCCGTCCATCTAAGAGGATCCTTCCTGATCGGACCGGCACGACCCCGCTTAGGGTATTAAGGATGGTGGTCTTGCCGGCGCCGTTGGGGCCGATCAGGGTCACTATCGCCCCCTCCCGCACCTGAAAGGAGACATCGCGGACGGCCTCCATGGGGCCGTAGGCCACGGTCAGATCGACAACGTCAAGCATGGTCTTCGCTTGCTCCCAGATAGGCCTCGATAACCTCCGGATGACGGCTGACGGCATCGGGGTTGCCCGTCGTCAGCGTGCGACCGAAGTTGAGCACGGTAATGGTTGCGCACAGTTCCATTACAAAGGACATATTATGTTCGATGAGCAGGATGGTCATGCCCTCCGCCGCCAGCGACCGGATCAGCCCTCCCACCTGCTGCACGCCCTTCTGCCGCATCCCGGCCACCGGTTCGTCCAGCAGCAGCAGGCGGGGACGCGAGGCTAGAGCCCGCGCTATCTCCAGGCGCCGGCGTTCGCCATAGGACAGTGCCCCGGCCGGGAAATCGGCCCTGGACGCAAGGCCGACCCGGGCCAGACAGTCCATGGCCTGGCTGCGGTGTTCCTTTTCCTGCCGCCAGGCCATGGGCAGACAGAAGAATCTGGGGAAAAAAGGCCGGGGGGCGACCAGATACTGCCCGGCGATCACATTTTCCAGACAGGTCATGGCCGGAAAAAGGCGGATATTCTGAAAGGTCCGGGCCAGCCCCCTGGCGGCCAGTTTATAGGCCGGAAGGGTTTGGACAGGGCTGCCGTCCAGCACCACCTCCCCCGAGGTGGCGGGCATGACGCCGCTCAAGACATTGATAAGCGTTGTCTTCCCGGCCCCGTTGGGACCGATAAGCCCGTGCACCTCTCCCTTGGCAATAGAGAGACAGACGCCGTCCAGGGCCTTGACCCCGCCGAAGGTGCGGGTAACATCGTTTACCTGCAGCAGCATGGCCTACACCTCCTCCGGGATGGCGTGAGCCGCAGCCTTGGCCCGCCCTTTGCCGATTCGCATAAAGATCGAGGCCAGACCGTTGGGCAAAAACAGGATCACCAGCAGCAGGATCAGCCCGTTTATCGCCATACGCACGGGTCCCGCCGCGACGCCTGTGCCGCGGAGGATCTCGGGCAGGGCTGTCAGCAGGGCCGCCCCGAGCACCGGGCCATACCAGACCCTGATGCCGCCCACGATATTGTAGATCAGCAGATCCACCGCCACGGAAAAGCCGAACTCCCGGGGGGTGATGATGTAGTTGAGATGGGCGTAAAGCGCACCGGCAAAGCCTGCCAGGACGGCGCCGAGGACAAAGGACAGGGTCTTGTAGTAGGTGGTGTTGATGCCCAGGGCTGCGGCTGCGGTCTCATCCTCCCGGATGCTCTCGAAACACCAGCCGATCCGGGAGTATCGCAGTCGGGCGATGGCGTAGGCCGCCACCGCCAGGGACAGATAAATCCCCGAGGTCGTGGTGATGGCGGGTATCCCGACCAGGCCCTGGGCGCCGCCGGTGATATCGAGATTCAGGACGACGATGCGGACCACCTCGCCGAAACTCAGGGTGGCGATGGCCAGGAAGACCCCCCGGAGTCTCAGGACCGGCAGGCCGATCACCAGCCCGACCGCACCGGCCAGAACCGATCCGGCGGCGACGGCCAGGGGAAAGGGGACCATAAGCTTCATGGTCAGGATGCCGGCGGTATAGCCGCCGATCCCGGCAAAGGCGGCGCTGCCCAGCGACAACTGCCCGGCGGCCAGGGTCAGGTAGAGGCTCAGCGCCAGCAGGGCGTTTATGCCGATAAAGTTAAAGAGACTGCCGTAGACTGCAAAAAACTGGGACAGGGCTTCCACGTTCTCAGGCCTCCCGCATCTTCTTGCGTCCGAGAAGTCCGGCGGGGCGCAGGATCAGGACCGTGAAGAGGACCGTGAAGGCCACGGCGTCCCGCAGATTCGAGGTGCCGGTGAGGGCCACGGTCAGGACCTCGCTCAGACCGAAGGCCAGCCCGCCCAGGATGGCGCCGGGGATACTCCCCATGCCGCCCAGGATGATCACCGCCAGGCCCTTAAGCTCGATGGAGCGTCCCATATCCGGGGAAAGGGAGTCGAAGTACAGACCGAAGAGGATCCCGGCGGCCCCTCCCAGGGCGGAGGAGATAAAGAAGGTAAAGGCGATGATGCCGTCCACATGTATCCCTAAGAGCCTGGCGGTACGGTCGTTTTCCGCCACGGCGCGAATGGCCTTGCCCACCCTCGCCCGATTTAAAAACTGGGTCAGGGCCACCATCAACAGGATCGCGACGGCGACAATCTCCACCTGCAGGGAGGTAATCGAGATCCCTCCCCACCGCCAGATATGCACCGAGATGGTATGGGCGGGGAAGCGCACGGTCCGCGCGCCGAAGAGCCCCAGGGCCGCACTCTCGAAGATGATCGCCATGGCGATGCTGGAGATCAGCCCGGAAAAATTGGAATCGGCCCGCTGCCTGAGCGGGGCGAAGGCCACCCTGTCGAGAAGAAGCCCCAGCAGGCCGCAGCAGAACACCGAGACCGGGAAGGCCAGCCAGAGGGACAGCCCTGCCGCCTCCACGAGCCAGACGGCCAGCAGGCCTCCCAGGGTAAAGACCGCGGCGTGCGCCAGGTTCAGGATGTCCAGCACCCCGAAGACCAGGGTGTAACCCACGGCGAAGAGTCCATAGACACTGCCGATAAAAAGGCCGTTGATCAGCTGTTGCGCCAGAAGATCCATCAGTGGTCAGTCCTTTTTTTATTCACCCAAAATAGTGAACTTGCCGCCCTTGACCACCTGGACCACGGGGGTTGACCCCGCATCGCGGCCCGGAGTAAAGGAGAACGCGCCAAGCACCGTATCGAGATCCTTGATCTGGGCCAGGGCATCCCTGATGGCCTTGTGATCCGTGGCCGTCCCCGCCTTTTTGATGGCCGCATAGGCAATGTGGACACCGGCGTAGGCCTGGGCCGCGAATTGATCGGGGGCGTTGCCGTATTTGGCGGTAAAGGCCTCGACAAATTTTTTATTCAGAGGCAGGGTCGAAGTGGCGTTCCAGGCCGCTCCCATTATGACACCCTCGGCGCTTTCAGCTGCGTTTTTGAGCAGCGCCGGAGAATTGAAGCCGTTGCCGCCTATGATCGGGACTGAGGCCGGAATTCCCAGCTGGCGTGCCTGGTTGACGATGCCGGAGGCCTCTTCGACAAGGGCTGAAACGATGATGGCATCGGGATTTTTTGACTTGATCTGGGTCAGCTGCGGCGAGAAATCGCGGTCACCCTTGGCAAAGGTCTGTTCTGTGACGACCTCGAGCCCGGCATCGGCCAGGGCCTTCTTGAAGGCTACATAGCCGCCCATGGTAAAGGCATCATCGTTTCCGTAGAAGACCGCGACCTTCTTCAGTCCGAATTTTTCCTTGGCCACCTTGATGGTATAGGGGATCACAACCGACTCGGTCAGCGAATCCCGGAAGATGAAATCGCCGATCTCGGTGATCCCCGGCGCCGTGTTGCTGATGGCCAGAACCGGCATGCCGTCCTTCTGGGCGATCCGGTCCGTCACCTGGGCGGTATTGGAGAGGGTCGGCCCGATGATGAGAGCAACCTTGTCCGCATTGATGAACTTGTTGAAGACATTGATTCCCTGCTGCGGCACACTGGCATCGTCTTCGAGGACCGGCACGATCTTCAAGCCGTTTGGACCCGCTGCGGCATTGATTTCCTCCACCGCCAGATCGGCCCCTTTTTTTTGAGTGGCCCCATAGGCGGCGGCCCCTCCGGTCATGCTGAAGGCAAAGCCGATTTTTGCCTCCGTAACGGCGGCGAAGGCCTGCGTACAGAGCCGTCCCGAGCTGAAGACCAGGGTCAGAAAGAGCGCGACTGCGATTCCGGCAGCCGTTCCTGAACTACGTTTTAGAGTGTGCATAAATTCCTCCATACATGAGAAAAGGAAACAACGAAGTACGTCAATAATGCGACTCGTAAAAATCCTCTACGGCTGCAGGCGCGACATCATACATCCGCGAGGCACAAGGCCTGAACCGTTGGTGAGATGGATTTTCACAAAACCGGCAAGACATCTTTTATCATTGCGGTATCTCAAAGTCAAGAACTGAGCTTGCCCGCAACAGTCGCCTCCAGGTGTTTTAACAGGTGGTTATTTCTAAAATTTTACTATCATAGGATAGTGTTTTGTCGGCCGGAAGCGACCCCTTGACGTAATGATGAGCATAATGCCGCCCGCCTGGAAAAAAATTACGAAGAAGAAGCCCATACTCTGCTTGACCTTTCCGGCATGAATGGGGTATTACTTCCTGGAATCAGTTAT